>CAMWSA010000025.1 GCA_947176785.1 uncultured Lachnospiraceae bacterium | reverse complement strand
GTCTGGCCCTGCCCGCTCCTCACCCGGCCCTCTTGCACCTGTCGGCTTCTTCCCTGGGCCGTCTGGCCCTCCTGTACCTGCCGCCGCTGTGCCACCAGGTTGGCCATCTGATCCCTGTCACGATCGTCTGCCCTTCGCCCTGTCTTCGCTCCTCCATGCTGCTGCCCTGCGCCATGCCGCAAAAATGAAAAATCCAACTCCTCATCCTCGTTATATACTGCCCCCATTTTCCGCTTCCTACCCTCTTTCTCTGTCGTTTACGAGTTCAGTATAGCATGGAATTGCATCATAATCCTCTATTAAATCTTAAAAATTCTTAAGAAATTGTGAACGGGGGCATCCGCCTGTCACTGCCAGGCGGCATCATGGAACTGTATACTCTTAACAAAGGCAATGGCATCTTCCCAGGAAAAATACCGGCAGTTCATGGCCGCAATATACCCCTGGGGCGAGTCCTCACGTCCAAAGCATACATACCAGAAGTCCTCTGTCTTCTCGTTTTCTGTCTGTGCATACAGTCTGGCGCTGATTTTCCAAATCACTGCCTGCTCCCCACATCCCTCCAGAGGCTCATATCCCATTGTCAGTTCCGCCTGGTCATACATCGGCCCAACCTCCTGCAGCTTCCCATCCGCAAAGACAAGGTACTCCTGAGGAATCTGCATAATTCCCAGTACGGCTTTCCATTCCGGCGGTTCACCGTCGCTGTCCTTATCCTCCTCCGGCCCTTCTCCGACACACCAGTAGGTCTGCCCTTTCCAGTCCCCCGGCTCCATGAGATCCTCCTGGCGTCCCTCCGGAACACCCGCAGGGATATCCGGCAAGCCGGTCATCACCCGGGAATCCGCCGCAGCACCCATCCCGCTTTCTCCCGCTCCCTCCGCATTGCCGTCCGGCCCGCCGCACGCCGCCAGCAGCAGGCAGGCTGCAGTCAGACAGAGACCTGGTATAATGCCTTTTTTCCTCATGGAGTATTCCTGCCCCCTTCCTTTCCCCTGCGCGGACAAGGGGCTGCCGCTTCCGCAGATTACTCTCCGCATTTGCAACAGCCCCTTTCATCATAATTTACAGAAATTCCTTAACCGACTTGTATACGCCCTCTGCATCCAGGCCGTACTTAGCCACCAGGGCCGATGCGGAACCGGACTCGCCGAACACATCCTGCATGCCCAGCTTCTTTACCGGGATGGGCAGATTGGCGCTCAGGCAATCACACACGGCGCTGCCTAAACCGCCGATGACGGTGTGTTCCTCTACAGTTACCACCTTGCCGGTCTTCCTGGCACTGTTTATAATAATCTCCTCGTCCAGGGGCTTGATGGTGCAGATATTCACCACCTCTGCGCTGATGCCCTCCGCCGCCAGCTTCTCCGCTGCGCCCAGGGCGGAATCCACACAGATGCCGGTGGCCACGATGGTCACATCGCTGCCTTCCCGCACCACTGTGCCCTTGCCGATCTCAAACTTATAATCCGGCCTGTCGTTGATCACCGGCACTGCCGCACGTCCGAACCGGATATACACAGGGCCTTCATACTCCAGGGCCGCACGCACCGCCGCCTTGGCCTCCACGTCATCGGAGGGGCACATTACCACCATGCCGGGGATAGTCCGCATCAGCGCCAGATCCTCATTGCACTGGTGAGTAGCGCCGTCCTCGCCCACAGTGATGCCGGCGTGGGTGGCACCGATCTTTACGTTCAAGTGGGGATATCCCACGGAGTTGCGCACCTGCTCGTAGGCACGTCCCGCCGCAAACATGGCAAAGGAACTCACAAAGGGGATCTTGCCCACGGAGGCCAGCCCTGCCGCAATGCCCACCATGTTACACTCTGCGATGCCGCAGTCGATATGTCTGTCGGGATAAGCCTTCTTAAAAATCCCTGTCTTGGTGGCGGCTGCCAGATCGGCATCCAGCACTACCAGCTGGGGAAACTCCTCGGCCAACTCCTTAAGCGCATTGCCATAGCTTTCACGAGTTGCGATTTTCTTGATTGTATCTGCCATTACGCCTGACCCTCCTTCTCTAATTCTGCCGCAATCTTGTCCAGATCGGCCATAGCCACCGCATACTCCTCATCGTTGGGAGCCTTGCCGTGCCAGTCCACACTGTTCTCCATGAAGGAAACGCCCTTGCCCTTTAAGCTGTGCATCACGATACAGGTGGGCATGCCCTTGGTCTCTTTAGCCTCCTTGAAGGCGGCCCTGATCTGGTCAAAATCATGGGCGTCAATATTGATCACATGGAAATTGAACGCCTCAAACTTCCTGTCAATGGGGTAGGGGGAGCAGACCTGGTCGATGGGACCGTCGATCTGCAGATTGTTGTTGTCCACGATCACGCACAGATTGTCCAGCTTGCGGTGTCCGGCAAACATGGAAGCCTCCCACACCTGGCCCTCTTCCAGTTCGCCGTCGCCCAGTACGGTATATACCCGGAAATCCCGGTTATCCAGCTTTGCACCCAGCGCCATGCCCACTGCGGCGGAAATGCCCTGTCCCAGGGAGCCGGAGGACATATCCACGCCGGGGATGTGTACGCAGGGATGGCCCTGCAAGTAGGAACCCAGCTTACGGAGAGTCGTCAGATCCTCCACCGGGAAATACCCTCTGTTGGCCAGAGCAGAATACAGGCCGGGAGCCGTATGGCCCTTGGACAGCACGAAACGGTCCCTGTCCTCTTTCCTGGGATTCTGCGGATCAATATTCATCTCCTCAAAATACAGGAATGTAAACATGTCTGCCGCCGACAATGATCCGCCGGGATGTCCTGCCTTTGCACTGTGAACCGCAGTGACAATGCCCTTGCGAACATCATTAGCATGCTTTTTCAGTTCTAAATTGTTCATTGCTTCCTCCTTCTGCCACCCCCTGGCGGCACAATCCTTTACTGTTTTCCATACCGCTTTTCCCGTTCGCCTCAACGCACACTCCATTCGGAAAAGTTTCATGTACAGCATTTACTTATTATACTAGCATAAAACAGGTTCCCCGTCTATACAAAGCGACAAAATTTATTGAATGTGTTCGGGCACAGAGTATTTTCCGCTGCCGCACAGTCCCCTTTCATACAGCTGTCAGACCGGCGGCGCTTTACTGCTCCTTCTGCCCGTAATAGGCGTTTGCCCCGTGCTTGCGGTAGTAGTGTTTATCCTGCAGCTCCTGGGGAGCGGGCTGTATCCTGGGATTGATGGTTTCGGCACGGTAGGCCATCTTTGCCACTTCCTCCAGCACCACCGCATTGTGTACCGCGTCCCCGGCATCCTTCCCCCATGCGAAAGGGCCATGGTTCTTGCACAGCACAGCGGGCACTGCCATGGGGTCCTTGTTCAGCCGTTTGAATTCCTCCACGATCAAATGTCCCGTGTTCTCTTCATAGGCGTCCTCAATCTCCTCTTTGGTCAGGCATCTGACGCAGGGCACTGCGCCGTAGATATAGTCGGCGTGGGTGGTGCCGTAGCAGGGGATATCCCTTCCCGCCTGTGCCCAGCTGGTGGCATAAGAAGAATGGGTATGTACCACGCCGCCGATCTCCGGGAAAGCCTTGTACAGTTCCAGGTGGGTGGCGGTGTCCGAGGAGGGATTGTACCTGCCCTCCACCTTATTGCCGTTTAAGTCCATAACCACCATGTCCTCGGGCTTTAACCTGTCATACTCCACCCCGCTGGGCTTGATGACGAACAGGCCGCTCTCCCTGTCGATGGCGCTGACATTGCCCCAGGTGAAAGTCACCAGGCCGTAGCGGGGCAGATCCATATTTGCCTCATATACCTTCTGCTTTAAATCCTCTAACATTTTGTTCATCCTCCTCTACTATGCTCACGGACATAGCACGGACGGTCAGCTTTTCCTTCCTGCAGGACGCATGTCTCCTGCTTGTGCCCTGGGGGAATTAAAAAAGCAAAACCCCCGTCCGTGTTGAGTCCCCTGTATCCCCCTTAAGCCCGGCAATGGATACCCGGCTGCCCGAGCCATGCGGATATTCATCCGTTCAAGCCCTCTACAGCCGCCTTCTCCGCAGGCAGGGTCGCCTTATACTTCTCGATAAACGCGTCAAACCCGGCCACATCCTCCGCCCTGGGCGCAATGGTAGTGCCGCTCTGTCCCGCGAAGATTTTGCCCGACAGGTAATCCGGCAGAGTCTCATCCGATGCCCTCTCCGCCATAAAGCATGCCAGCACCGCCATGCCCCAGGCACCGCCCTCGCTGGCGGTATCCATCACGGTCACAGGTGCGTTCATGGCCGCCTCCATCAGCTGCTGGCCCACCACAGGGGTCTTAAACAGGCCGCCGTGGCCCATCAGGGAGTCTACCTTCACCTGCTCTTCCTTTAAAAGGATGTCATTGCCGATCTTCAAGGCCGCCATGGCACTGTACAAGTGGCTTCTCATAAAATTTGCCAGATTAAAGCGTGCATCGGGGGTGCGGACGAACATGGGCCTCCCCGCGTTTAGCCCCGTTACCGGCTCGCCGGAGAAGTAGTTGTATGCCATCAGGCCGCCGCAGTCGGGATCAGCGGTCAGAGCCTCCCTGTACAGTGTGCCATACAACTCGTTCCTGTCCGGCTTCACGCCGAATTTTCCCCCAAACTCTTCAAACAGATTAACCCAGGCATTCAGATCGGAGGTGCAGTTATTGCAGTGTACCATAGCCACGGGATAACCGTCCGGCGTAGTCACCATGTCGATCTCCTCATGCACCCTGCTCAGAGCATGCTCCGTCACCACCATGGAGAAAATGGATGTACCTGCGGAGATATTGCCTGTGCGCACCTTCACGCTGTTGGTAGCCACCATGCCCGTTCCGGCGTCACCCTCAGGGGGACACATGGGTACACCTGCCTCCAATTCGCCGTCAGGGTCTAACAGCCCGGCCCCCTCCGCCGTCAGGCTGCCGGCAGCCACACCGGCGGGCAGCACCCTGGGCAGGATGTCCTTTAATTTCCAGCCAAAGCCCTGGTTCGCCACCAACCCGTCAAACTGCTCCAGCATCTTCCGGTCAAAATCACAGATTTCGGAATCAATGGGAAACATGCCGGATGCCTCGCCCACGCCCAGCACCTTCTCCCCGGAAAGCTTCCAGTGAATGTAACCTGCCAGTGTAGTAAAGAAAGAAAGCTTCCCTACATGCTCCTCACCGTTTAAAATCGCCTGGTACAGATGGGCAATGCTCCATCTCTGAGGGATATTAAAGTTAAACACCGGAGTCAGCTTGCCGCAGGCTTCCGCCGTCATGGTATTCCTCCAGGTGCGGAATGGCACTAGCAGTTCGCCGCTTTCGTCAAAGGGCATGTAGCCGTGCATCATACCGGAAAAGCCCAGCGCCCCCAGCCTGGCCAGAGCCACACCATACTTACTCCGCACGTCCTCTTTCAGACTCCTGTAGCAGCCCTGCAGCCCCTTCCAGATGTCCTCCAGGCTGTAGGTCCAGATATTGTTCTCCAGACGGTTCTCCCAGTCATAGGTGCCCATAGCCACCGGCTGATGAGTCTCGTCCACCAGCACCGCCTTGATGCGTGTGGAGCCGAACTCAATGCCCAGCGCTGTCTTTCCCGACAAAATTGCTTCCTTACTCATGTTTACCCTCCTGTTTTCTTTATTCCTGCAATCAGCATATCAGGCGGAAATACCCGTGTTTCCCTCTGACGGCTGCCGCAGGGTCTGGTTCCTGTGAGCAGCGGGCCGAATAGGCACGCCCATATCTCTAGTATAGAGCCTTTTGCGTCCTTCGGTCAATATACTTGAGTCGAATTTTTAATATTTTAGTTTCCCCAAAACCTTCTGTCCGCCACCTGGCAGGCAGCTTCAAAACATCCCGCCCACAGCCGCATGATGGACAATGCCTGCCGCATATAATGCATCAATATCCGCTTTCATGGAGTCTGCCTTGAAAAAACACCGCAAACTTACCTGGCGGCAGCTTCTGACTGGTGCCGGGCTGCTGCTGCTCTTCGCCATCCTGACCCTGCTTCTGTTCGGCCCCCGGCGCAATGAAGAGAAGTTCCAGAGCGCAGCTTCCGAACTGTTCCGCCAGGAAATGGTACATAATACCCTGAATATGCACTACACCATCGCCCATCCCGAAGCTTTCGGTATCCGGGAATACGAGGCCCTGCTGCCCGGCTATATTCCCGGCACCAGCGGGCTTTTGACGGAGGAGATGGAAGAGCAGGTGAACTTCTGGAACAAACTGTCCGACCGGGGGCTGGACGATCAGGACGCCTATGCCCGGAAGCTCCTGGCCCGCTCCCTGGAAAATTCGTTGAAAATGCAGTCCCACGCATATTATGAGAACCCCCTCTCCCCCGCCTCCGGTATGCAGAGCCAACTGCCCATCCTGCTGGCGGAGTACACCTTCCGAACCGCCAGGGATGTGGAGGACTATCTGGCGCTGCTTTCCCAGACCGGAGCCTACTATGACAGCCTGCTGGTCTATGAGCAGGAAAAAGCGGCGGCGGGCCTGGGCATGAGCCAGGTATCCATTAAAAAGGTGCGCCGGCAGTGCAGGCAGATCTTGACTGCTGAGAGCCTGGCCCGGGGCAGCCATTTCCTGCAGACTACCTTTCAGGAAAGAATCAACGAATTGTACGCCCGCCGGGGAATTGAGCGGGAATCTGCTCTTTCCGCCATTCGCCGCAATAATGAACTGCTGTCCGAAGTACTGCTCCCCGCCTACGAAAGGCTGGACCAGGGTTTAGGACAGCTTTCGGCACAGCAGGAGACGGGCCATGAGACGAATGGCAGCAAACAGCAGCAAGCGGATGCCGCAGCGCCCAATGCTCCCGGCGACGGCCTGCCCCAGGGGCTTGCCGCATACCCGGAGGGGCAGGAATATTACCGGCAGCTGTTGATCGCCGAGACCGGCAGTTACCGCTCCCCGGAGGAGATGTACGACCTTCTGAAAAATCAGCTGCTCTCCCAGCTTAACACCCTGCGTCAGCTGATCACGGAGCATCCCGCCTGTGCGCTCCCCTCCGCCCGGGAAGAGTGCCTGGCGGCCTTCCCCTACACGCAGCCGTCACAGATGCTGGAGGATCTGCAAGAACGGATGTCTCAGGATTTTCCCGGCCTGGCAGTTGGCGGACAGCAGCTCCCCACAGTGACCGTCAAGGCCGTATCCGACTCCCTGGCGGACTATACTGCCCCGGCGTTCTATCTGACGCCGCCCCTGGACGACACCTCCGCCAATGTGATCTATGTCAATGAAAAGGATATGCCCAACGCCCTGGAATTGTACACCACCCTGGCCCACGAGGGCTATCCCGGCCATCTGTACCAGTCCGTTTACAGCCGCCGTTACCTGGCCGGGCAGGGGGCCGACCCGGTGCGGCAGCTGCTCGGTTACGGCGGCTACCAGGAAGGATGGGCCCTGTATGTGGAATTTATCGCCTATGATTACGCCTGCGACCTGCTGGGCGAGTGCGGACAGCCGGAAGCCGCCTGGTACATCCGGGCCGAAAAGGCCAACCGGAGCCTGCTGCTCTGCCTCTATTCCCTGCTGGATCTGATGATTCACAATGACGGGGCCGACTGTGGGCAGATTGCCTCC
This sequence comes from uncultured Lachnospiraceae bacterium, assembly GCA_947176785.1. GTDB lineage: Bacteria > Bacillota > Clostridia > Lachnospirales > Lachnospiraceae > Acetatifactor. The sequence continues at coordinate 11,660 of CAMWSA010000025.1, read as the reverse complement.
GTGCTGAACAATTTCGGCATCAGCGATCCGGAGGCCGCCCAGGCAATCTACACCTATATCGCGGAGGAGCCGACCAATTACCCCCAATACTATGTGGGCTATCTGGAGATTCTGGAGTTATCGCAAAAAGCCCGCACCCTGTGGGGAGACGACTATACCGACCTGCGTTTCCACACTTTTTTCCTGAACATGGGGCCATCGGATTTCTCCAGCCTTTCGGAAGCCCTGGAGGATGTCAGCCCTGACACGCTCGGGCCCTGAGAAGCCGGGATTGTCCCTTACTCCAAATCCTCAAGCATACTCTCCAGATATCCGCGGTCCCACAGCAATATCTTCAGCTTCCGGGCCACCTCCACCGCCGGGCGGGTGAAATACTGATTGGTCATCACCGCGCCCACCATGCGGTCATAATAATCCCTGCCGGCGTAGACCTCCTGCACCGCTTTCACGCCCACCGGGCCGTCATAACGCTTGCACTGGACCGCGTAAGTCACACCCCCCAGTTCCGCCAGGATATCCACGCCGTAATCGCCGCTGCCCCGGGTGACCTCCACCTCCAGAAAACCCGCCCGGCGCAGCAGATCGGCACAATAGTACTCAAACTCATGCCCCTCCATCAGATCCATGTCCCCGGGCCGCCTGCGCCGGGCCCTCCGCAGCGCCAGCAGCGCCGCTGACATGAGTAAAACCAGCGTCAGGGCGGCAATGCCTATGTATATTACCTTCTCTTCCATCGTGATCATCTCTTTCCTTCCATCCCGGCCCCAGTGCAGCATACTTCCCGTTGTGCCATGCCCTCTCATTTCTATTCTAGTGGTTTCTGCCAAATAGGTCAACCCTGCGGGCGCATTCTGTTCCTATTCAGGACTCCCGTAAACGCCTACGGCTTACAGGCTTTGCAATAGGAACATCCTTTGCCCGCCCCCCGCAATTTCGGATATCCCTCAAATACTTATAGAAGGTATCCGCCGCAGGGCTTCTTCCCCGCCCTCCGTCCGAGACAAGCTGTATGGAGCGCCGGGGGAGATCGCACCTCACGGGTATCTGCACCAGCCTCCCCTCCTTTAGCAGAGGCAGGGCCAGCCCCTCCGCCACAAAGCCGATTCCAAAATTGTTCTCGATCAGCGGGAGCATGAGATCCGACGTAGCCACTTCCATATCAAGTTCCATATCCACATTGTTCCTGATGAAAAAATCCGTATACAGTTCGTAGGTTGCCGTCCCCCTGCCCAGGCCAACCCAGGGGTAGCCTCTGATATCCTTCAGTTCCGGAGACATTTTCGCCAGCTTCCCATACTGCCTTCCGGCCACCAGCACTTCCCGGAAATCCAGCATATTCTCGCAGCGGAGATTCTTAGGGGCTTCAAAGGGCGTGGTGACAACGGCAAAATCCCCCCCTCCGGCAGTGAGCCGCCCAAGTGTCTCCAGCGTGGTATGGTTGTGGATTTTAATCCTTATGGCAGGATATTCCGCCTTGAAGTCATGCAGCGCATCCAGCAGAAAGAGATGCAGCGCCGTCTCGGTTGCGCCTATATCCACTGTCCCGGAGTTCCGGGCATCCTGTCCGCAGATCTCCTCCTGGGCGCTTGCCAGATGTCTGTATGCCACTTCCACATGGGCATAGAGATGCCTGCCCTCCTCCGTCAGACTGATTCCCCTTGCCTCCCGGACAAGCAGCCTGCAATTCAGCTGTGACTCAAGCAGCTTCATGATCCTGGTCACATTCGGCTGATTGCTTCGGAGCGCCGCAGCGGCTTTTGTGATGCTTCCATATTTCGCCACATAGTAAAATATCTTATAGTATTCAAAATTTATATCCATATATATTTTGTATTCCTTTTATATGAAATATATATTTTTAATATTCTTTCTCGCATAGTATAATCCATTTTAAGCGATATGTAAAGAAAACCCTCTGAACCGGCTAATCGGTCGTGCGTATAAGAAAGGATGGAACTGTCCATGAACAAGGATCTGACGGTGGGGAATCCCCGGAAAATATTGTGGTCATTCTGCCTGCCCATGTTTGGCAGCATCGTATTTCAGCAGCTATATAATATCGCGGACTCCCTGGTGGCGGGCAAATGTATCGGGGAAAACGCCCTGGCTGCCGTGGGCAACAGCTATAATATCACGCTGATCTTCATAGCCTTTGCTTTCGGCTGCAATATCGGAGGCTCCGTGATTGTATCGCAGTTATTCGGTGCCAAAGACTACAAGACCATGAAAACCTCCGTCTACACCTCCCTGATCGCCAGCGGTGTCCTGTGCGGCATCCTGATGCTTGCGGGCCTGCTCTCCTGTGACACACTGCTTCGGCTCATGAAGACACAGGCGGAAATCCTGGCCGACTCTTCCCTGTATCTGCGGATCTACATATGGGGGCTGCCCTTCCTGTTCTTTTACAATATCGCCACAGGAATCTTCTCAGCGCTGGGGGACTCCAAGACCCCCTTTATCTTTCTGGTCATCTCCTCATGCTCCAATATCCTGGTGGATATCCTTTTTGTAAAAGTCTTGTCCATGGGCATTGCGGGCGTGGCGTGGGCCACATTCCTCTGTCAGGGGGTCAGCTGCATTTTATCCCTGGCGCTGCTGTTGAAGCGTCTGGCCAAAATAAAGACAGAAGGGACTGTTGCAATATTTTCCTGGCAGCTTCTCCGGAGGATCTCGGCCATAGCCCTCCCCAGCATCCTGCAGCAGTCCTTTATCTCCGTGGGAAATATAATGATCCAGGGATGTATCAACGCCTTTGGCGTCAGCGTCGCCGCCGGATATTCCGCCGCCGTGAAGCTGAATAATCTGGTGATCACGTCATTTACCACCATCGGCAACGGCATCTCCAACTTCACCGCCCAGAATCTCGGTGCCCATAAATATGAGCGGATAGGGGAGGGGTTCTGCGCCGGGCGGACGCTGGTGTGGTGCCTGTGCATTCCATTCTGTCTCGCCTATATCGTCCTGGGAAAGTATCTGTTGCTGCTGTTTATGGACCAGGGCTCCGTGGAAGCGCTGACTACAGGCCGACAGTTCCTCTGGATCCTCTCCCCCTTTTATTTCGTGATTGCCCTCAAGCTGGTGGCGGACGGCATTCTTCGGGGGATCAGCGCCATGCGGCAGTTTATGGCGGCTACCTTCACCGACCTGCTCCTGCGGGTGCTGCTGTCCTTCATCCTCTCCGCCTGTACCGGCTCCCCCCTGGGTATATGGTGTTCCTGGCCCATCGGCTGGAGCATCGCCGTGGGACTGTCCCTTTTCTTCTACCGCAGAGAGTGCCGCAGAATACAAACACATACTGCCTGATTCCCTCTGCCGGGATACTTCTCGCCCCCCGGCAAGCTGCTCCCTCCATGCCTCCAATGACTCTTCCGTCAATTCCGGCGGATGTACGATTTTACAAGCCTGCCCGTAGGATGGAACCCCATCCTGCGGGCAGAATATGGCTGGTTGCAATGACTTTCGCATTGCAGAACGAAATTGTCCTACACCATCCCCCCAGCCAAAATCACGCTCATGACGGCGCTGACCACCAGGGACAGCAGGGCCCCGGGCAGGGTGTATCGGGTCCTGGTGACTTTTGCCGCCAGATAATACACGCTCATGGTATAAAAACAGGTCTCCGTGCAGCTCATCAGTATGGACACAAGGGTGCCGATATAGCTGTCCGGCCCGTAGGTCCGGAACACATCCAGCACCAGCCCCGTGGCGGCGGAGCCGGAGAAAAGCTTAATCAGCATCACCGGCACCACCGCGGAGGGAATCCCCATCGGCTCCGCCAACGGGGCCAGCAGCCCCGCCAGAAAGTCCAGAAACCCCGATGCCCGCAATACTCCCACTGCCACCAGCAGCCCCACCAGCGTGGGCATGATATCCACCACCACCTTGAGGCCCTCCTTTGCGCCCGTCAGAAAGGCTTCATAAACCTTTACCCTGGATACCACACCATATCCCACTATGTAAAAGAGAAGGAGCGGGATAATGATATCTGAAATATGGCTGAGTACATTCATGCCAACTCCTGTCTACCCGGTCCGGGGCATATAATCGGGCTGTACATAAATATTGCCCCAAAGGGTTTTACCGAAAAGATACTCTCTAAAATATATGCTTTTATATTTTCCAGATACCATTTTACTTCATATAATACTGTTTTCCGGCTTATCCTTTTAATCCGGGATATTCCTCCGCCGGTGCATTAGTGCCGGAACTTTTTAATTGCCTTTTATTCTCATACATCAGTTCGTCCGCCCTGCTCCTGGTCTTGTCCAGGTCTGCATCCTTCTCGGCGTCATATCTGGCATAGCCGGCGGCAATCTGCATATGGACCGTCCGGGAATGCTCGTTATATACAGCCTCCTCCTGCACAAGCTTTTGTATCAACGCCTGTATTTCCTTTTCGGACGAATTTTCCACAATAATACAGAACTCGTCACCGCCGACCCGGTACACTTTCCCATAGTCATCAAATATCTTTTTGATCAAGTCAGCCGAAGCTGTCAGGTAGCGTTCTCCCTCCATATGTCCCATTGTATCGTTACAGGCTTTCAGGTTGTTCAGATCAAACATCACCACAAATACATTCTCTCCGAAAACCTTCTTCTGAATGTCCTCCGAATAGGCGTTGCGGTTATAGCACCTGGTCAGGACAATATGGCTTTTTATTTCAATAATACTCCCTATATCTGCTGTTGCCAAGATTTAATTTCCTTTTTCCGGAGCCTGCCTGCGATCAGCAGGAAAGTGAAATTCTGCAGGAACGCCCGGCATATATTTGGATAATTTTTCTGCTTATTTATGTACCGCCATGCAATTTGCCTTTCACTTTACAAAACACAATCGCCACCACCGTACTGACCAGGGTAGCCAGGATGGAGGGCGCTATAATCGCCGCCGGGCGGGTACTGCCATACTGGCTGCGGTAGGCGATCATATTCACGGGGATCAGCTGCAGGGAGGAGATATTCAGGATCAGGAAGGTACACATCTCCCTGCTGGCTGTCCGTCCCTTTATCGCATGTGAATTTTTCTCCGACGCCCTGTGGTCTGCCGGCCCCCGTGCTGTGTCGACCAAATACTCCGGGTTTCCCCTCTCCTGCTCCAGCCGGGCCAGCTCCTCCATGGCCTTCAATCCCGCCGGGGTACAGGCCCAGCCCAATCCCAGCACATTGGCGATAATATTGGTGGCAATGTATTCCCTGGCCTTATGTCCCTTGGGAATCCTGGGGAACAGGAACCCCAGCAGTGGGCTGATCCCCCTGGTCAGCTTCGCCACCAGCCCTGCCTGCTGGGCGATCTCCATCAGCCCCATCCACAGGGCCATAACCCCTGCTGTGGTAATACACAGGGATATCCCCTCCCCCGCACTGTCCAGCGCCGCATTGGTGATGGCCTCCAAATTGCCGGTAAACGCCGCATAGATAATGCCGATGGCGATCATCGCCGCCCACAGATAATTCAGCATTGCCCCTCTTTTCCCCGCCTCTCCATACAGGCAGATCATCTGGCTTTATCCCAGCATATTCCGAAATGCTCTGTCACAGAACAAACTTCCGTCAAATCCCCTCTCCTTCACGTAAAAAGGACAACCGTCTGCCGGTTGTCCCCTATCGCCCTATTTATTGAATAACCCCTTCAAGGCATCCACTGCATCTGACACATTGTCCACAGTCAGCTTTGCCTTGACGCCCTGAATCACCTGGTTTATCATGTCATCCGGCAAATCCACACCCAGGATGCTCTCCAGGGCCTTCACCGGCTCCTTCTGAAATTGCTCCTGTAGTTTTTTGTCCTTGGAAATGCTGTCCACTGCTTTCTTAATATGCTCTTTTAAATCCATGCCATGTACCCTCCTGAATAGTATTTCGCACGATCCTGAACGCATGGCCGTAACTGCTGCTGGTTTTCCGCTGCCTGCCGCAGATCATGCTTATATTTGTATGGATGACATCATTATAACAGATACGCCTTCATTATGTAAAGGAAAAATGACCTATTTGCCGATCCGCAGCACGGTAAATGACAGCGGCGGCAGCACAATGCTATCCAGCCCCCCGAACTGCTCCTCATAAGGAGCGAGCTTTTGCGGCTCCGCAATGCTGTTGTGGGCCTCCCTCTCCGGTCCTGTGAGGATTGTCGCCTGTATCCTGCCCCTGTCCGCCCATATTTCCGGAAGTTCCAGCTCTATCTCCAGCCGCTCATCCCCGGAGTTGACAATCTTGACTATAACCTCCCCTGTTTTCTCACTGCCGCTGACAGAATAAAAGACTCCCCGGGCCGCCGCAGTCTTGTCCAAACAGGTTTCCAGCATGACATCCCCCATATTGCAGGCATACATTTTCTGCACATAATAGCTGGGGCTTCCGTAGCAGGCCGCCGCATCAAACCATATCATGTCCGGAGACCACTGGGCATATCCCAGCCTTGCAAGCAGCGGCGCATAGGAGGCCAGGTAAACCACATCCGCGTTCCTCTCCACTCCGGTGAGGAACGCCGCCTCCGCCAGCGCCCCCTCCAGCGTGTTGGCCTGGGGCTTGTTAAACCCGCTGGTGGGATGGGCTGCGTATTCCCCCGAAAACACCTTCACATCTCTGGGATAGTTGTCATAAAAATCCACATGATCATAAAGCCACTGGGGTTTCACATAATAATGCTCGTCCACTGCATACACAAAATTCTCCTGGCTGCCGTGGGCGTGATAGAATTCCCATGCCCTTTCATACCGCTCGGAGGTGACATCCGGCCCGGCGGAGCCAATCAGCCTGATCTGCGGAGCCTGCCTGTGTATGGTCTTCTCAAAAATCTCATACCGCTGGAAAAAGTCCGCCTGCTCCGTCTGCCACTGCTCATTGCCTATACCCAGCATGGAAAGCCCAAACGGCTCCCTATGCCCCATCTGTACACGGACGGCTCCCCAGGGGGTATTCTCCTCCCCGTTGGCAAACTCAATCAGATCCAGCGCGTCCTGCAAAAACTCCTGAAACTCCGGGCTGTCGATGGCCGCCATCTCATCGGACTGGTACTGGCAGGCAAAGCCCACATTCAGCACGGGCAGGGGTTTGGCCCCAATCAACTCACAGAGCAGAAAGTACTCGTAGTATCCCAATCCCAAGGTCTGGTTGTAATGACTGTACACACTCTCATACCGGTTCTCCTCATTATTGCCGTGTACGGCCCATCGGTTCCAGTTGTTCCTCCTGGCCCACACAGGCTTCAGAGAATCCTTGAACCGGTAGCGGTTCGCCAGCGTATTGCCCTCCACGATACACCCGCCGGGGAAACGCAGAAATCCCGGCCGGAGCTCCTTCAGCATATCAAACAGATCCCTTCGGAAGATCCCGCAGACGGCATCCCCGGGAAACAGAGACACAAAGTCCAGTTCCACCGTGCCGGGCTCGGACAGGGTCAGGACAAAGCTTCCCTTCTCCACATCCTTCTCGGCGCACATAAGCGCTTCATATCTGCGGAAATGATTGCAGGTCTCCTCCTGTCCCTCAGACGCAGAAATCCGTACTTGGGCATACTGTGTGCCGCCCTTTTCCACAAATACCCGGAAGTCCCCCGCAAACCTCACGCAGCGCGCCCAAAAGACCAGCTTATATTCCATGCCCTTCTTTAAATATATGCCCTCATAGGCTTTATTCTGTATGCCCTCTCCGGCGTGCTCCGTCTGCAGGCGCATGTAGTGGGGGTTCTCCTCACTGTGGGGACTGCCGCTGACAGGGCGGGCCGAGCCTTTTGCCCCAGCCGGATACATGCTCCAAGCATAGCTCCCGTCATACTCCGTCCAATAATCTTTGGCCTCCCCGGCGGCCTTTACAAACTCAAAGGAGCGGTTCTCCAGCATCTCCGCGTACAGGCCGCCGTCCGCCGCATAGTTGATATCCTCAAAAAATAGCCCTATCATCCCTTCCTGTAGCTTACTCTTTTCCTCTGCATTGATTTTTATCTTCATAGGCTTATTCTCCTTCAACCTTCATTTTGCCAGGCATTTGCGAAACTGCCTATCCCGAGACAATAGATAGGCAATACATACAAAATGGGGCGGCTTGCCACCACAATCCAGTTATACCCACGACCGATTAGCTTTTCCTTCCTGTACGGCACATGCTGCCCAATTATGCAGCATGTGCCGTACAGGAATTGGAAAAGCTTAGCGGTCGTTAGTATAAATATCTTTCCAATCCGATTATATATTAGGAAAAAAACAGCCCCTTACAGAGAAGGGGCTGCCTTGATATCCGCTTCCATTATTCCTCTACGCCGTTATCCTTCATCAGCTTGATGATATCACCAACGGTCTCAATACCTTCCAGGTTCTCAGAGGGAATCTCAATGTCATACTCCTCCTCAAACGCCATCACAAGTTCAAACAGATCCAGGGAGTCTGCGCCCAGATCGTCTTTGAAAGAAGTACTCTCAGTAATCTCATCCACATCCAGATTCAACTGCTTCGCAATGATCTCTTTTACTTTTTCCAACATAGTCGTAACCTCTCCTTTAGTCAGGGTTTTTCCTGATATAGGATACCCTTTTTCTTGGTAAATAACATAAAGCTATAGAAAGTATAGGAGTTAATAGACTGTTTGTCAAGCCCTTTTACCAGTTTTCATCCAGATAAAGCTGCACCCGGCTCCGGATGATATTAGCGATGGTCCGGGCATCCTTATCTCCGGCAGAAGATGCCCGCCACCCCCGTGATCTTATTCATATATGGCGAAGCTTTTTCCCTCCCGCACAAATACCGGAATGATATCCAATGGTGCCGGCACAGTGACTCTCTGCCCACCCTCATGCACCACCCTGGTGTTGGCGTCCGTCCACTTACAGCCTGTGGGCAGATAGACCTCTCTCTCCCGCTGGCCCTCCTCCATAACAGGGGCTACCAACAAATCAGGGCCAAACATATAAGCGTCCTCAACCTCCCATGCCTCCCTGTCCCGGGGAAAGTCAAAGAACAGAGGGCGCATCACCGGGGTTCCGTTCTCGCTGGCCTGTCTCATGCATTCCCGAATGTAGGGCCGCAGCCGCTCCCGGATGAAGAGATATTTCTTCAATATTTCATAGTTGTCCTCCCCAAAACTCCACACCTCGTTATCCTGTCCGCTGGTGAGCTGGCGCACGCCATTGATAAACTCCTCCTCCCGCTCATACCAGGGGGAACGCTCCCCGTGCATACGAAATACCGGGCAGAAAGCTCCCCAGGCGAACCACCGCACCAGCAATTCCTTAAAGTAAGGGTCCCGGATATTGCCGCCGATGAACCCGCCGATATCCGAGGTCCACCAGGGAATGCCCGCCACGCACATGCTCAGGCCCGCCTGCAGCTGCTCCCGCATGGCACGGAAGGAAGAGTGGATATCCCCGGACCAGGTCAGGACACCGTACTTCTGGCTGCCCGCCCAGGCACAGCGCACCAGGCTTAAGATCTCCGTCTCCCCCGCCGCCTTCAGACCGTCATAAAAGCCTTTGGCATACCCCACCGGATAGACATTGCTGCACTGCAGCGCAGGCCCCGCATAGTAGCGGTAATTGTCAAAATCATAGGGGCCGTACTCCGGCTCCGCCTCGTCCAGCCAAAAACACCGGATTCCCTTGTCATAATAGTTCTCTCTGCACTTCTCCCAGACAAACCGCTGGGCGCCGGGGTGGGTTGCGTCGTAAAATACCGTGTTGCCCATCCAGGACATATGATAGGCCATTCCCCGGTCCGGTGCCACCAGATAGCCCTTGTCGTTCATCTCCCCAAAATTCTCGCTGCGCTCGTCGATGGTGGGCCACACCGATACCACCGGCTCGATGCCCAGTTCCCGAAGCTCCCTGACCATGGCCTCCGGATCCGGCCAGTCCCTGGGTTCAAACTTGAACTCCCCCTGCCTGGTCCAGTGGAAGAAGTCCACCACTATGGCATCCATGGGCAGCCCCCGCCTCTTGTGTTCCCGGGCCACTGCCAGCAGTTCCTCCTGGGTACGGTAGCGCAGCTTACACTGCCAGTATCCCAGGCCATACTCCGGCATCATGGGGCTGTGGCCCGTCACATCGGCATACCGCTCCTCCAGTTCAAAAGGAGTATCCCCCGCCGCGATATAATAGTCCAGCTTCCTGGTACTCCTGGCGTGCCACTCCGTCCGGTTGGTGGCAAAAGTAACCGTCCCGATAGCCGGATTATTCCAGAAAAATCCATAGCCTCTGTTGGAGATCAGGAACGGAACGCTGGACTGGCTGTTGCGGTGGGCCAGTTCCAATGTTGCGCCCTTTTTGTCCAGATGCCTGTCCTGATACTGGCCCATACCAAAGAACTTCTCACCGTCATAGGCTTCAAAGCGCATGGTCAGTTCATAGTCCGTGCTGCCGGGGATGGGCTTTAACTCCCGGGCGTCAATCCGCAGGGAGGTGCAATAGCGGTTGATTCTGTTGCGGTTGCGCCAGTACTCCTCCGTCAGCAGTTCCCCTCTCTGGTTATAATAACTGATCCACCCCTCGGGCCCTACCACCGCCTTAAGCTTGCCGTTTACCGCCGTATAGACCTTGCCCGTCTGGTGATATTTCGCATACTCCTCTGTGGCGTACCAGGGGTCCGTGGTGTCAACCTCCTCCACCGTGACCTCCATCCGGCAGTCCTCTACCGGCTCCGTCAGCGCCCAATCCTGCCCGTCCATCACCGCCTCCCCGGTCATACGCACCCGGAAGGCATCCTTTCCCCACGGCTCCAGCCACAGGGTCTTCTTGCCGTCAATAATAACGATTCTGTTCTGTTCCACACTTACCTGCATAATTTTTTCCTCCTGCTTTGCGTTCCGCAGATCCCCATACGGCACGCAGGCCCGGTGGTGAATATCCGGCCTCTTTATGCGCCTGTACATGTATCGGCGTACCGCTTGGGGACATGTCGTTTTAGAGTTCCGCAAAATAATAGGGCTCCTGTCCTGAATTCAATTAGGGATTAAAGTGTTCCCATATCCGAACAACTTCATCATCCACGATACTCAAATAGAAAATCGGGCCTGCCGGTTTTTCCTTCTCCGCATATTGTTCCAGCATATGTCGAAAATGGACGGCTGTGGCTTCAACACTGCGGTAATTTCCATCCAGCACGACATAGCGCACATCCTCCGCCAGAGACATTTCTACCGGTGCATCGCTCAGATTGATAAGCTCCAGATAGGTATCCTGGTGCAGCCAGTTCTCTTCCCCCACAAAGACAGAAACAGTATCTCCGGCAATGCTGTCTATAAATCCGCATATGTTTTCCCCGGTCACCTCGCACGGAAGACAGGATTCATCAAAATATTCCGTGTTCGGTTCAAAATTATTGCCGTGCAGGGTTCCCAGCACAACATTTCCCCCCTCTGCGGCATACTCTATCGGGACAAGAGTTACTGTGCCATAATAACGTGTCTCCTCATAAGCCTCTCCAAAAACCAGCCGGGGATCGGAAAGCCGTCCGTCTAATGCCCCCGCTGCGTCTATGGCAAACGGGTAGAGCAATCCGTCATGATCCAGGATCAGACGCCCGCTTCCGTCAAAACAGGCCGTTATCTTTCTCCGGCCCTCAGATAATTCCGTGGAATCCGCCCCTTCTTCCCGCTCCGGAGCAGCTGAAACAACATCGTCAGAACCGCTTAATTCTGTTTCACTCATGTCCTTTGCTGCGTCAATAACCG
>CAMWSA010000024.1 GCA_947176785.1 uncultured Lachnospiraceae bacterium | reverse complement strand
GGTGTGCAGCCTGCCTCTGCCGGGGGAGGCGGGGCAGGCGTGGGATCTGGACGGGGAGGAAGAGCCGGCCCCCTGTTCCCTGCCGCCGGAGAGTGTGCTGCCCTTTGAACTGTATGCCGAGGACGCGGATCATCTCTATGGCTGCGGATGGGTCCAGCGGAGCCGGGTACTGTTATTGTTCGAGCAGCTGCCTGTGGGGCGGCAAATGCTGAAAGGCGGGCAGTGTGACAATGTGGCGGATGCCGGGAGTGCGGTAGCCCTGGCAAGGCAGATGCTGGAAGAGACGCTGAAACCGCCCCGGTTTCCCATGGAATTGCTGGTGAATCTGCCGGATGCGGTGTATGCAAGGCCGGATTACAACGTTGTATGCAGGGATAAAGACGCACCGCCTCTCTGGAGCAGCCCGGTAGAACTGCTGGGGGAGGCTGTCACCGGTGAAAAGCTGGAGGAACTGCTGGCCCGGTTTGCCAATGACCGGCTGGACCGGCTGGAGTTGTCCTGGAATATTGCGGCCCCCGCGGGTGAGGAACAGGAATATGATGCCCGGCGTTCCCTGGTGTTTCTAAAGGGAAGCGGCGGGTATGCCTGTCTCTACTTTGACGATTTCCGGGCGAAGTCCTACGCTCTTCTGGAAAAGCCGGAACTGTACGGGAAGTTGAAAGAGAACATTCAGTTTATTCCCTTCCGCCAGGGCAGGCTGTTTAACCAGGTGATCCACCGGAACTTTTCCAGTATCCGCCGGCGGCTGGACGTGATCTTCCGGCAGGTCAGCTGGCCGGGCCATGTGGATTTCATGGCGGGCGGTATCTGGGATTATGCTAAAAACGTCTTCTACGGGCGGGCCAAGTACAATCTGGACAAACAGCTTTTGGCCGATTTTCCCATGGAGCGTGCCCACAATCGCCCGGATATCCCGTTCTATTTTTTCATTTACCCTGTCTCTGCCGCACGTGTGGATGAGCAGGGCGGTGTGGAACTGTTGGAGGTCAGCCAGTCGAATCGGGGCCGGATGCAGCAAATGCTGATTGGTTTTTTGCAGGGGGGCTTTTGCAGGCTGCGGCTGACCTGGGGGGAGGAAGCGGGCCGCAGACGGCAGATTGTCCTGCTCCAGGATGGCGGACGGTTTTTGATGATCTGGCTGCAGGAGGAGAAGAAGACCGTGCAATATCATGTGGCGGATGTGGGGACATATATGGATGTGGAGGGAAAGAAGTACCCTAAGGATACTTTCCGGGGGCAGATCACCCCTGCCTACCTGATCCACAACGGCGTGACGCCACTGCGGAACGCATTGGAACTGCTGCTGGCGCATCTGGATAATCCGGACCGCATCACAGGAAAGTTCGCGGAATATGCGGATGAGAAGCCGGTGAAGCCACGGCCCTATGAGGCGCTCTGGGCAGAACTGGTGGGCGATACGCTGTCAAGCTGTTGAAGGAATGGAAAATAGTACTGTAAAAATGGAAGAATCTATGTTATAATGCCTCTAAAGGCGTTGGCCCCGGGCTGCAAGGCGCAGGCGCATGACGCCGGAGAGAATTGGAGGAGGATATGCAATGAGCTATATGGACGAGTATCGGTTCTGGCTGGAGGACGACTATTTCGACCAGAATACCAAGAAGGAGCTGGAGGAGATCAACGGCAACGAGACGGAGATTGAAGACCGTTTCTACAAGGAACTGGAGTTTGGTACCGGCGGATTGCGTGGGGTTATCGGCGCGGGTACCAACCGCATGAACATCTATACCGTGAGAAAGGCCACCCAGGGCCTGGCAAACTATATCATCAGGCAGGGCGCACAGAAGAGGGGCGTGGCTATCGCCTACGATTCCCGCTTCATGTCCCCTGAGTTTGCGGACGAGGCCGCACTGTGCCTGGCTGCCAACGGCATCAAGGCTTATGTGTTTGAGTCTCTGCGTCCCACCCCGGAGTTATCCTTTGCGCTGCGCACCCTGGGCTGTACCGCCGGTATCGTGGTGACGGCCAGCCACAATCCCCCGGAGTACAACGGCTACAAGGTGTACTGGGAGGACGGCGCACAGATCACCGCTCCCAAGGATAAGGAGATCATTGGTGAGGTACAGGCTATCAAGGATTACCACACCGTAAAAACCATGGGCAAGGCCGAGGCGGAGGCTGCGGGATTGTACCAGGCCATCGGCAAGGAGATCGACGACGCCTACATGGTAGAGTTGAAAAAGCAGATCATCCATCCGGAGATCATCAGGGAAGTGGCGGATGATATCAAGATTGTATACACCCCTCTGTGCGGCACCGGCAACCTGCCCGTGAGAAGGGTGCTGTCCGAGTTGGGCTTTAAGAATGTATATGTGGTTCCCGAGCAGGAGAATCCCGATCCCAAATTTACCACGCTGGATTATCCCAATCCTGAAGATCCCAAGGCATTTACATATGCCTTGCGTCTGGCAAAGGAGAAGGATGCGGACATCGTGCTGGCCACCGACCCGGATGCGGACCGTCTGGGCGTATATGCCAAGGATGCCAAAACCGGCGAGTATGTGGCGTTCACCGGCAACATGTCCGGCATGCTGATCGCGGAGTACATCCTGCGGGAGAAGACGGCAGGCGGCACCATGCCTGAGAACCCCGCCATGGTGACCACCATCGTGACCACCAACATGACCTTCCCCATCACCGAGAGCTACAATGTGAAGCTCATTGAGGTGCTGACAGGCTTTAAGTTCATCGGCGAGCAGATCAAGCTGTTTGAGCAGACCGGCTCCAACAATTATGTGTTCGGCCTGGAGGAGAGTTACGGCTGCCTGGCCGGTACCCATGCCAGGGACAAGGATGCCTGTGTGGCAGTGATGTGCCTCTGCGAGGTTGCCGCCTACTGCAAGAAGCATGGCATGACCCTGTGGGATATGATGCTGCAGATGTATGAGAAGTACGGCTATTTCAAGGAGACCCAGTACACCATCACCATGAAGGGTGTCAGCGGTGCCAAGGAGATCGCGGCCCTGATGGATAAGCTGCGCAGCAATCCGCCCAAGGCCATCGGCGACGCCAGGGTGCTGAAGTTCCGTGATTACCAGGAGAACAGGATTGTGGACATGGAGACCGGCGCTGTGTCCGAGACCGGTCTGCCCAAGTCCAACGTGCTGTATTTTGAACTGCCGGACAACTGCTGGTGCTGCGCAAGGCCCTCCGGCACAGAGCCCAAGATTAAGTTTTACATGGGCGTGGTGGGCAACAGCTTAGAGGATGCCCAGGCCAGGGTGGAAAAGTTGACAGAGGACCTGAAGGCAATCTTATAAGACAGCTTCCCTTTATTCATTTTATAAATCCTTTCTTTCAGGAGCCGCCCCGCAAGGGGCGACTTCTGTGTTTTGGATGCGGAATTCAGCTTTCGGTTCCTGCAAAAGCCATATATGAAAGCGTTTGCAAGAACCGAAAGCGAAATTACGGATGTTGTTGACTATAAGTATAATATCAGCATCTGCCCGGGCAGCTGTGCGAAAAAATAAAGGAACAAAAATATGGGCAAACTAAATATTCATAATCTGCGGAAAACGATATCGTATTTGAAAAGGAACGGGCTGCGGGAGACACTGGTCACGATTAAAGAGCATTTGCCCCGGGGTACCCGGGATAACTACCGGTATGACCCGCCGGCGGAGGATGCGCTGGAACTGCAGCGCAGTCGCTACTGGGAGGCGCCTGTGACCTTCAGCGTAGTAGTCCCTGCCTATCATACGCCGGAGCGCTACTATCGGGAGATGATTGAATCCGTACTGGCACAGACTTATCCCTTCTGGC
This sequence comes from uncultured Lachnospiraceae bacterium, assembly GCA_947176785.1. GTDB lineage: Bacteria > Bacillota > Clostridia > Lachnospirales > Lachnospiraceae > Acetatifactor. The sequence goes on along the minus strand of CAMWSA010000024.1, from coordinate 15,500 downwards.
AGCTGGTGATCGGAGATGCCGGGGAAGACAATACGCTGGAACAACTGACAGCAGCCTATGAGGACAGCCGTATCTGCTATCATCGCCTGTCCGCTAACCGCAGTATTGCAGACAATACCAATGAGACCCTGCAATGGGCCCGGGGGGACTATATCGCCCTGCTGGATCACGACGATGTGCTGACGCCGGATGCCCTCTATGAAATGGCGGCAGCCATAGAGCAGGGAAGGGGAAAGACTGAGGGGGTCATGCCCCGGATGCTGTACTCGGACGAGGACAAATGTGACGGGGACGCAGCCAGATTCTATGAACCTAACATCAAGCCGGATTTCAACCTGGATCTTTTGCTGACCAATAACTACATCTGCCATCTGCTGGTGATGGAAGCGGAGCTGATCAGGCATCTGGGATTCAGGTCGGCCTACGACGGTGCCCAGGATCATGATCTTGCCCTGCGGGCGGCGGCAGAACTCTGGCGCACTCCGGGGGCCATCCTCCATATTCCCAGGGTGCTGTACCATTGGCGCTGTCACAGCGCTTCCACGGCGGCCAACCCCGAGAGCAAGCTCTACGCCTATGAGGCGGGGGTGAAGGCGTCACAGGACTTTGTGGACAAACAGGGCTGGAAAGCCAAAGTGTCTATGACCCAGCATATGGGATTCTCCCGGACGGAATATGATCCCCCGCTCCTTTCCCAGCGCCGGGAGGTGGGGGCCATTGGAGGCAGGGTCCTGGGCAAAGCCCGCAGGATCGCAGGCGGCATGATGAGCGAGGCTGGGGAGGTGCAGTACCTTGGCCTGAAGGACGGATACAGCGGGTATCTGAACCGGGCCATACTGGTGCAACAGGCCCAGGCGCTGGATCTGCGCTGCATCCGGCTGAGCGGACAGTGCAGGGAACTGTTCCGGGAGACCACCGGACTGGAATACGAGGAGGATGAGCCCGGCGGCATGTATGCCTGGCAAAAGCTTCCGGCAGACTATGACTATGCGGGCATGGGGCTCAGGCTGAGCCATGCCCTGCGGAAGGCCGGATATGTGCTGCTGTGGGACCCCCAGATGGTATGTGACCTGGAGACGATATAGGGGACACAGCGGTTATAATCCGGAGAGTTAATGATTGGCGTGTGCGCCGAAGCGCACGGATGGGTATAAGTTTGGAAGTAAAACTTCCAAATACTTATCGGCGCAATACCGCAGGCGCAGCCAGCGGTATGCAGGAATAAGGGAAGTTTGGAAGTAAAACTTTCAAATTCTGATTGGTGCAATATCGCAGGCGAGGCCTGCGATATGCGAGTAGAGGTAAGTTTGGATGTTGCACATCCATTACTGATTGAAGCAATAACACGGGCACAGCCCGCGTTATGCAGGCAGAGGTAAAAATGAAGGTCACAGTGATTATTCCCAATTATCAGGGAAAAGATTATATTCGCGCCTGTCTGGACAGTCTTCAGGGGCAGCAGGAGGCCCTGCATACCGTCCTGGTGGTGGACAACGGCTCCACGGACGGCAGCCTGGAGATCATCCGGCAGGAGTACCCGGAGGTGAAGGTTATTGCGCTGCCGGAGAACACAGGCTTCTGCCACGCCGTCAACGTGGGAATCCGGGCGGCGGACACACCCTATGTCCTGCTGCTGAACAACGATACGGTGGCAAGGCCGGGATTTGTCGCGGCGCTGCTCAACCGTATGGAGTCTGACGGGCGGATTTTTTCTGTCAGTCCCATGATGCTGTCCATGCGGGACGAATCGCGGATAGACGATGCGGGAGACCGCTACAATGCGCTGGGCTGGGCCTATGCCCGGGGAAAGGGGGAGCCTGCGGAACGCTATATAAAGCCCGTGCGGATTTTTGCGGCCTGCGGCGGCGCCTCCCTGTACCGCCGGGAGGCAGTGCTTTCCCTGGGGGGCTTTGACGAAAATCATTTTGCCTATCTGGAAGACATAGACATCGGCTATCGGGCCCTGATCCATGGCTGGCACAATGTGTATGAACCCCGGGCCCGGGTGCTTCATGCGGGGAGCGCCGTATCCGGCTCCCGCTACAATGCCTTCAAAGTGAAGCTCTCCTCTGCCAACAATGCGTATATGATTGGAAAAAATATGCCGTTTTTGCAGATTTTACTGAATTTTCCACTGCTCTTTTTGGGATTTTGTATAAAAACTGCCTTCTTTGCCAAGAAAAAAATGGGCATGCTATATGTAAAAGGATATGCAGAAGGAATTGTCAGGTGTTTTGGCAGCGCCGGGAAAAGTCACAGGGTGCGTTTTGCGTGGCGGAACCTGGGGCATTACTGCCGCATTCAGGGCATGCTCTGGCTGGACCTTGTCCGCATCTTCATAAAATCTTAAGTTGTTTCCGCGTTGGGATTCATGTAGAATAAAGAAGATCAGAGAGACTTGAGGACCTGACGGAGTGATGCCATATGATTAAGGATAACCAGAAGGTATTTAACAGGCTACATGTGCTGATGGATGTCATAATTACCGTGGCTTCCTATGCGCTGGCTTATGTTATCAAAATTTATATTATTGACGGCCGTTCTCCCGAGGTGGGCGTGCTGCCCGTGCGGGACTATTTTATGGTGCTGCTGTTTCTGGTCCCGGGCTACGTGATCCTGTATTTTCTCTGTAATGTATATGGTCCCAAGAGGACGGTGAAACGGCGGCATGAGTTCGCTGCCATTTTTCAGGCCAACACACTGGGCATAGCTTTTTATATTATCATCCTGTATGTGGTGATCCGGGAGATCAACTATTCCCGGTGGATGATGTTCCTGTTCTATATGCTCAACATCTTTTTTACCTGCTTAAGCAGGGTGGTGCTGCGTTCGATGCTGCGCACCATCCGCAGGAAGGGATACAATTTAAAGCATGTGCTGGTGGTTGGATATTCCCGGGCGGCGGAGCAGTATATAGACAGGCTCCTGTGGAACCCGCAGTGGGGATATAAGATTGCCGGGATCCTGGATGATACGGTCCCTGCCGGTACTCTGTACAAAGGGGTTAAAGTGCTGGGCAGGCTGGCCAATCTGGAGGTCATCCTGCCCCAGAGCGAACTGGATGAGGTTGCCATCGCCCTGGCCCTGAAGGACTATGACAATCTGGAGCATGTGGTGAATGTCTGCGAGAAATCCGGCGTACACACAAAATTTATCCCGGACTATAACAGCATGATCCCCACCAGACCTTATACGGAGGATCTGATGGGACTGCCGGTAATCAATATCCGTTATGTGCCGCTGTCCAGCAACAGCAACAAGGTGATCAAGCGTACGATGGACGTGATCGGCTCCGCCTGCGGCATTGTGCTGCTGTCCCCGCTTTTGCTGATCCTTGCGGCCCTGGTGAAGATCAGCAGCCCCGGCCCCGTTATCTTCCGGCAGGAACGGGTGGGCCTGCATAGCAAACCCTTTTATATGTATAAATTCCGCAGTATGGAACAGCAGTCCGAGGAGGAGGAGAAAAAGGCATGGACGGTGCGGGACGATCCCAGAGTTACCGGCATCGGCAAGCTTATGCGCAGAACCAGCCTCGACGAACTTCCGCAGCTGTTCAATATCCTGAAAGGCGATATGAGCATGGTGGGGCCCAGGCCCGAGCGGCCGCTTTTTGTGGAGAGATTCCGGGAGGAGATCCCCCGGTATATGGTAAAGCATCAGGTGCGTCCCGGTCTCACGGGATGGGCCCAGGTCAACGGTTTCAGGGGAGATACCTCCATCAAGAAGCGGATTGACTGCGATATCTATTATATTGAAAACTGGACCATTGGTTTTGACATAAAGATAATCTTTTTGACGTTTTTCACAGGCTTTGTCAATAAGAATGCCTATTAACAGGCTTCGGGAGCGTGCCCGGGGCGCGCAATATCATGTTACGGAAGGTAAGGAGAAAGAGTATGGCGACAAAAGCAAACAAAACAAAGGGAAAATCAAAAAAGTCCAAGAAGATTTCGCGGATCATCATCTTTTCCCTGGAGATCCTGGTGATTCTGGTAATGCTTGTGGTAGTGGTGAAGGTCTTTCAGGTGACAGGGGGGGAGAATACGGAGGAAGGCAGCAGCGTTGCGGGAGGGCCTCTTCTGTATGAACCTTCGGAGGAAGGGTTTGTGGTGAATGACGCGGTGAAGGAAGACCCGGTTATGAAGGGCTACTGGAATATCGCGTTGTTTGGGCTGGATGCCGTAAACTCCGCCGAGTTATACAAGAGCAGCCGCAGTGACAGTATGATGATCGCCTCCATCAACCAGGACACAGGGGAGATTAAACTGGTATCTGTCTTTCGTGACACCTATCTGAATATCGGAAGCGACAAGTACAGAAAGGCCAACGGGGCATACAAGAACGGCGGCGCGGAGCAGGCGATTGCCATGCTGAACATGAATCTGGATCTGGATATCAAGGATTTCGTGACGGTGAATTATCAGGCGGTGATCGACGTGGTGGACGGCCTGGGCGGTGTCTGGATTGACGTAGAGACCAATGAAGAGATCACCCATCTGAACAATTACCAGGCCAGCATTATCCGCGACACCATGCCTGGCAGAAGCATGGACGACTATAACCCGGTGACGGAAACAGGCTATCAGCTGCTGGATGGCCTGCAGGCGGCGGCCTATTGCCGTATCCGGTATACCAGGGGAGATGACTTCAAGCGTACGGAACGCCAGAGGACGGTTCTGCAGGCTATAGAGGACCAGGCGAAGAAAGCGGATATAAATACGCTGGCAAACCTCTTTACAAAGGTTATGAACAACGTGTATACTTCTATTAAGTCGGATGATATATTGACAATGATCAACAATATCAACAACTACCGGATTGTAGACGAGGGCGGGTTCCCCACGGAGGGGATGCGTACCACCGGAACCATCGGGGCTACCGGTAGCTGTGTTATCCCGCTGGATCTGGAGTCCAATGTGATCTGGCTGCATCAGTTCCTGTTCGGGGATGAAGAGTACCAGGTGACGCAGGAAGTGAAAAAATACAGTGATATTATCAAGTCTGATACCAGTCCTTATCTGAATCAGTAGGGTATGCGGGGGAGCTGACACAAGCTCCCCCGTTCAATGTGTGTTTGGGCTGCACACGATACTGACGAACGCTGAGATTCTCCAAAAATCGAATTGCTCGTGAGTATAAAACAGGGAGCAGGAGAGGATAAGCAATATGAAGGTAGATGCCATCATTCCTGTATATAAGCCGGACCGGTCTTTTTTCCAGCTGATAGAGAAGCTGGAAACACAGACGGTTCCTGTCCGGCGTATCATAATTATGAATACAGAGGAAAAATATTTTGAGCAGCTGATCTATGGCACCAAGTTTCTGGAACAGCACCAACAGGTAGTGGTTTCCCATCTGTCAAAAAAGGAATTTGATCATGGCCGCACCCGGGCCGGCGGAGTCGCCAGATCCGATGCGGAGGTGTTCATAATGATGACCCAGGACGCCATGCCGGCGGACAGTAAATTAGTTGAGGCCCTGACGGCGGCGCTGGCGGAGGGCGTGGCGGCGGCCTATGCCCGGCAGCTCCCGGCGGCGGATGCCGGGCCGGTGGAGACCTATATGAGGGGGTATAACTATCCGCAGAGTTCCCGCGTGAAGTCTCTGGAGGATCTGCCCGAAATGGGGATCAAAACATATTTCTGCTCCAATGTATGCTGTGCGTACAGGCGGGATATCTATGAGGAATTGGGGGGCTTTGTCAGGCATGCCATTTTCAATGAAGATATGCTTTACGCGGCGAAGGCCATACAGGCAGGGTATCGAATCGCCTATGCGGCGGATGCTCAAGTGATCCATTCTCACAATTATACCTGTGGACAGTATTTTCGCAGGAATTTTGATATGGGAGTGTCACAGGCGGATCATCCGGAGGTGTTCCGGGATGTGCCGTCGGAGGGGGAGGGCTTACGCAGTGTCCGGGGAGCCGCCGCATATCTGTGCCGGCAGAGGCAGAGACGAAAGCTTCCGGGCCTGTTTCTGCAAAGCGGCTGCAAATATATGGGGTACTGGCTGGGAAAACATTATCGGAAGCTGCCCCGGAAGCTGGTGCAGAGATGCACGGCCAACAGGGAGTACTGGATACACGAGGACCGGCGCAGGGATGTGGCCGGTATTGATGCGGCCAGGGGTTACGGCAAGACGGAGCAGGAGATGCGGTAGCGGAGTTGTAGAGTTATAGGAACGGTGGATAGATTTTCCCGTTTCCGCACGTCACAATGTTGCAGCATCAGGACAGATGTGATGTACAGGAAGGAAAATCCAACCAATCGTGCATGTAAAACTAGGAGGAAGAGAGTATGTGTGGAATTGTAGGATACATTGGCAGCAGACAGGCGGCCCCCATTATCCTGGACGGCTTGTCCAAGCTGGAGTACAGGGGGTATGACTCGGCGGGAATGGCTGTTTTTGACGGGCAGCAAATTCAGATGCGCAAGGCTGTGGGACGTCTGAAGGTGCTGGAGAATCTGACTCATGGCGGCGAGACCATGGAGGGATACATGGGAATCGGGCATACCAGATGGGCCACCCATGGCGCTCCCAGTGACACCAACTCTCATCCTCATATGAATACGGCGGAAACCATCGCCGTGGTTCACAATGGCATTATCGAAAATTATATACCGCTGAAAAAGAAAATGACAGGCAAGGGCTACACTTTTGTGTCGGAGACGGACACGGAGGTCCTGGCGCATCTGCTGGATTACTATTATAAGGGCAATCCGTTGGAGGCTATCACAAAGGTATTACACCGGGTAGAGGGGTCCTATGCGCTGGGAATACTGTTTGCGGATCACCCGGACGAGATTTATGCCGTGCGCAAGGACAGTCCGCTGATCGTGGGAGCCTCCTCTGACGGCTGCTTTATTGCCTCCGATGTGCCGGCCATTCTGAAGTACACCCGTACCGTATATTATGTGGATAATCAGGAGGTTGTAAAGCTGGGCAGGGAGGGTATGCAATTTTACTCCGTGGATGAGGAGGAGATTACCAAGGAGCCTGTCACCATCGACTGGGATGCCAACGCTGCGGAGAAAGCCGGATATGAGCATTTCATGCTGAAGGAAATGTATGAGCAGCCCAAGACCATCACAGACACCATTTCTCCCCGGATTCAGGAGGATATGGTGGTAATTGACGAACTGCATATGACGGACGGGGAACTGGCGGCGGTGAAGAGACTGCACATTGTGGCCTGCGGCTCCGCTTATCATGCGGGAGTCACGGGAAAATATGTGCTTGAGGGCCTGGCACGGATTCCGGTGGAGGTGGATGTTGCCAGTGAATTCAGATATCGGGACCCCCTTATGGGCGAGGGCAGCCTGGTCATTGTGATCAGCCAGTCCGGCGAGACGGCAGATACGCTGGCTGCCCTGCGGGAATCCCGGGCCATGGGCTACAAGGTATTGGGGATTGTGAATGTGGTGGGCAGTTCCATAGCCAGGGAGGCGGATGCCTGCCTGTACACCTGGGCGGGGCCGGAGATCGCCGTGGCCACCACTAAGGCGTACAGTGCCCAGCTGGCTGCGCTCTACCTGCTGGCCATCAAACTCGGCCTGGTGCGGGGCACCATCGACGATGACGTTGCCGCAGGACTGATCCGGGACCTGCGCAGGCTTCCCGATCAGATTGAACTGCTGCTGGGCCAGAAGGAGAAAATACAGCGTTTTGCCAACCGCTATGTGGGGGCCAAAGATATCTTCTTTATCGGCAGGGGGATTGACTATGCCATCTCTCTGGAGGGGTCTCTGAAGCTGAAAGAGATTTCTTATGTACATTCGGAAGCCTATGCGGCGGGGGAACTGAAGCATGGCACCATATCTCTGATCGAAGACGGCACGCTGGTGGTGGCTGTGTCCACCCAGCCGAAGCTCTATCAGAAAACCATCAGCAATATTGTGGAGGTTAAGGCCAGGGGGGCCTTTGTCATGGCGGTGACCAACGAGGAGAATAAGGCCATGGAAAAGGTCAGCGACTATTGTGTCTATCTGCCGGAGACCAATCCCTATTTTGCCAATTCCCTGGCAATAATCCCGCTGCAGCTCTTTGGTTATTATGTGGCAGTGGGAAAGGGCTGTGATGTGGATAAACCCCGTAATCTGGCCAAATCGGTTACAGTGGAGTGAACGGCGCATTTTTCATTTTTTTCACAGGACATTAATAGTTTCATCACAGTTTGATCACAAATGCCTATTATACTGAGTGACATACAGTAAAGGACATTGAGATTCCTAATGCGCCGACTGTAAGAGCAAGTAAGGCAACCGCCCGGAGCGGCGAGGTTCAAAATAGCTCAGTATAAGGAGGAATTGTTATGTACGAAAATGAAATTTATTCCGGTGACCGTACCGGCGACCATACTGCCGGTACCTTTCAAAGCGGCCAGGCAGGGCCGGGCGCTCCAGGCAATATGCCCGGAAACCCGGAGAAGAAGAAACATTCCGGCGGGGTTGGAAGGAAGCTGCTGCTCTGTGCCTGCATGGGCCTTTGCTTCGGGCTGTTTGGGGGCCTGGGGCTGTATGCGGTACAGCAGGCCACGGGACTGGATTACGGACGTTCTTCGCAGGAGACGAACAATGTGAGTCAGGCAATCCCCACTCCTTCCCCCACCAGCGATGTGAAGCTTGCCGCCCTGGATGGCGTGCGTATCGTCAGTTCGGACGTGTCTGACATGGTGGAGGAGGTGATGCCGGCTATGGTCTCCATTGTCAAGGATTACACGGAGACATCCAATTTCTGGGGGCGTACCTATTCGGAGGACAGACAGGGAAGCGGCTCCGGCATCATTGTGGCACAGAGCGATACGGAATTGATTCTGGTGACCAACCATCATGTGGTGGAGGGGGCCAGCAAACTGACAGTGACATTTATTGACGGCAAGACTGCGGAGGCCCAGATCAAGGGCAGCGACGCGGATATGGATCTGGCCGTGATTGCGATTCCCGTAGAGAGCCTGGAGGAAGAGACCAGAAATGCCATTACAGTGGCAAAACTGGGAGACAGCGAATCCCTTCGGCTGGGCGAGCAGGTGGTAGCCATCGGCAATGCCTTGGGCTATGGGCAGTCCGTATCCGGCGGCTGGGTCAGCGCCCTGAACCGGGAGGTAAATTTCAGCGACGGATCTACCGGCAGCTTTATCCAGACCGATGCCGCCATCAACCCCGGCAATTCCGGCGGTGCGCTGATGAATATGAACGGGGAAGTAATCGGGATCAACTCCAGTAAGATCGGCGGAGAATATGTGGATGGCATTGGCTTCGCAATCCCTATCTCTGCGGCCCGGCCTATTATAGAGAATCTGATGACCAAGGAAACCCGCTTCAAGGTGGCAGAGGGAGAGACCGGCTATATGGGCATCAGCCTGCAGACCGTGACGGAGGAATTCTCCCGTCTCTATGGTGTCCCGGTGGGTGTGCTGGTTTTGGAGACGGAGATAGGCTCCGCAGCAGACAACGCGGGTATGCTGGGCGGTGATGTCATTGTCCGCTTTGAGGGAGAAAAGATCACGTCTTATGAGGATTTACAGGATGTAATGCAGTATTACGGCCCCGGCTCCGAGGTGACGATGGTGGTAAACCGTCTGATAAACGGCAAATACACGGATGTGGAGTTGAGTATGACGCTGGGAAAGAGACCGTGACGATTTTATACTATACTTGCGAACGGTTAGATTTTCCTTCCTGCACGGCGCATGACGTCCGATTATGCGGCATGTGCCGGGCAGGAATTGGAAAATCTCAGCGCTTGTCAGTATAATGACCGCCCGTGCGTATAATTAAAGCGCTTCTGCCGGTGCATGTGTGAAAAATAGTGAACAGTAAACATTTTCCTTTATAAAAAGTTTACTTGTGCAGGAATGGAATATTCGATATAATAAACCCGGAAGATATTTTTCCGGGTTTATTTCCTGTCATCCGTGGCTGCTCCATGCGGGAACATAAGCTTCCCTATATGGCTTTTGCAGGGCCGAAAGAAGAGATTTGTCATGCCGTTTACTATAAGACTATACGCCTCCTGTGCGTCACATGCCGCATAATTGGACAATATGTGGCGCGCAGGAAGGAAAAGCCGGCCGCTGGTGGGTATAAAAGGCAGGAAGCGGCGCCCTGCAATACGGATGAATGCAATGATACAGCATAGGCGTGCCATGGGGGGAATAGGGTAAGTATTATAGACAAGCAGAAAAGGATGGAGTGATAAGAATGGCGGATCAGTACGATCAGGACGAGAAAATGGATGAATTGGAAGAGGATGCCGGGGAGAAGCACGGCGGCGAAGACACACGGAATAAGGATTCCGGTAAGGGCGGCGATTATGAAGATGTATGCTTTGTCTGCCGCAGGCCGGAGAGTAAGGCGGGGAAGATGTTTAAACTCCCCAACAGCATCTGCGTCTGCGACGACTGTATGCATAAGACCATGGATACGGTGAGCCAGTTCGACTATCAGGGCATGCTGACGGACCCTCAATTCCAGAAGGACATGGACAATATTTTGAAGGGCAACGGTATGGCCAATATCCGCTTTGTGAACATTGCGGATCTGCAGGGGGAGGGAGGCATCCCCAATAAGCAGAAGATCAAGAAAAAAAAGAAGCAGGAAAGCGCACAGCCGGTACTTAACATTAAGGATATCCCCGCTCCCCACAAGATCAAGGCCAGCCTGGACGAGTATGTGGTGGGACAGGAACACGCCAAAAAAGTGATTTCCGTGGCAGTATATAATCATTACAAGAGGGTTGCCACCGGGACGATGGATGAGATTGAGATCGAGAAATCCAATATGCTGATGATCGGACCCACAGGCTGCGGCAAGACTTACCTGGTCAAGACCCTTGCAAGGCTTTTGGATGTGCCTCTGGCCATAGCGGACGCCACATCCCTCACTGAGGCGGGCTATATTGGAGACGATATAGAGAGCGTGGTCTCCAAGCTGCTGGCGGCGGCTGATAATGACATAGAGAAGGCGGAGAGGGGAATTGTCTTTATCGACGAGATCGACAAGATCGCCAAGAAGAAGAATGCCACTTCCCGGGATGTGAGCGGGGAGAGTGTACAGCAGGGTATGTTGAAGCTGTTGGAGGGGGCCGACGTGGAGGTACCGGTGGGAGCTAACAGCAAGAACGCAATGGTTCCGCTGGCTACCGTAAACACGCGGAACATTCTGTTTATATGCGGCGGGGCATTTCCCGACCTGGAGGATATCATCAAGGAGAGGCTGACCAAGACTGCCTCCATCGGGTTTAACGCCACGCTGAAGGATGCCTTTGACAAGGAGAAGAATCTGCTGTCCCATGTGACGGTGGAGGATCTAAGGAAATTTGGCATGATTCCCGAATTTATTGGCAGGCTGCCGGTGGTCTATACCCTGGAGGGCCTGACCAGGGAGATGATGGTCAAGATCCTGAAGGAGCCGAGGAATGCCATACTGAAACAGTATCAGAAGCTGCTGGAACTGGATGAGGTGAAGCTGGAGTTCAACGATGAGGCGTTGGAGGCCATTGCGGAGAAGGCCATGAAGCGCGATACCGGGGCAAGGGCCCTTCGTTCCATCATAGAGGAATTCATGCTGGATATCATGTATGAGATCCCCAAGGACGACAATATCGGTCGGGTTACCATCACCCGTGAGTATATCGAGGGCAAGGGAGGGCCGATCATAGACATACGCAGTAACCTGCTTTTGGAGAGCAGTGACACTTTGAAAGAATACGTACAGCCTTGAGGGACCTAATCCCGACGGACTGAAGGAATACCCTGGCGGGAAGCTTGCTGCCGGGGTATTTTGGTGTGCGGTATCCGGGCGTAGGGATGCCAGACCCTAAATTGTCATGTGTTAAGGCTTTCCTGCTTCTGCGCTTGTTATGTAGTCGGACAACCTGCGCCGCGCAGGAAGGAAAATCTGACGGTCAATCCGCTGTCGGGCTGACACACATAGGATTTCCACAAGGGATTTGCAGAACATTTACAGGCAGGCTGCATAATATATCTATAAGGGATAGTGATGAAAGCGGACACGTATATGGATTGCAGGGATAAGATTTTGTCGGATGATTATGTGGATATTGTGGTGGATTTTCCGGTGGATATATTATTGGCGGGAGAGCCGGATATCTGTTATGTCCCTCTGGGGGACGGTTACTCGGTGGTATATGATAAATTGCTGACGGCGCGGAACCGTTGGAGAGGGCCTTATCAATATCGGTTCACACCCAAAGTATACGGACTCATGGAATTGGACATCACGGGGCCGGGGAATGACATGCAGGGAAAGCGGGGGAATGTCGGGGCGGTGCGTGCCGCGCAGCTTGCCGGGGAGCAAGCCCCTGTTCCGGGGAACCCTGTCACACAGGGACCTTATACTGCGCAGGAGCGGTTTACCCTGCAGGAGCCTTTTGATCCCACGCCTTTGATATCCAGCGGTATTTTATCCGTGCAGAGAGATCCGCTGAATCTTACCGGGAAGGGGTGTATTTTCTGTTGTATTGACACAGGCGTGGACTATACTTCTCCGGTTTTTCGAAAGGAGGATGGCACCACCAGGATACTGGCGATCTGGGATCAGACGATCCAGGATGGGCCGTCACCCCAGGAACTCAATTTCGGGACCGTATACACCCGGGAACAGATCAATGAGGCGCTGCAGGCGGCAGATCCTTACAGCGTCGTTCCCAGCCGGGATGAACTGGGCCATGGCAGCGCCCTGGCAGGGGTGGCGGCGGGCAGCAGCCTGGGCAACGGGACCTTGTACCTCGGGGCGGCTCCGCAGGCGGATATCCTGGTGGTCAAGTTGAAGCAGTGCAAGCCCTACCTGAGACAGTATTATTTCCTGCCGGAGGATGTCCCCGCTTACACGGAAGCGGATGTCATGCTGGCGATCAAATACGCGGATTCTTTTGCCGAGACCTTCAAAAGGCCGGTGGTGATTTGCCTGGGGGTGGGAACCAACATGGGGGATCACAACGGAAACAGCTTTCTGTCCAGGTATTTAAGCTGTATGGGAGGGTATCGCAGCCGGGTCATGGTGGTGGCGGGAGGCAACGAGGGCAATGCCGCACATCATTTCTTCGGACAGATTCCCACGGACCTGGGACGGATGGACAGCTACCGGGATGTGGAGGTGCGGGTGGCGGAGGGGGTAAGCGGATTCATCATGGAATTCTGGGGCAGTGTACCGGATCTGTTCAATATAGCTGTCCGCTCCCCGGGGGGAGAGACGATCCCGCCCATCCGTCTGGGGATAGAGGGGGAGAGTACCCACCGCTTCATCTATGAGCGGACGGTTATCACGATTCAGAGCGTGCTGGTGGAGGCCAATACCGGGGAGCAGCTGGTGCTGTTCAGGGTGTCCCAGCCCACGGCGGGGATCTGGAACTTCCGGGTGTCGGCGGCGGGGCAGCTCCATAACGGCAGCTTCCACCTGTGGCTGCCCATCACGGACTTTATCACGGCCGAGTGCTATTTTTTGAGTCCCGACCCCTATACCACGCTGACGGAACCCTCCATGGCAGATCGGGTAATCAGTGTCTCCACCTATAATGACACCAACAACAGTTTCTTTCTGGAATCCGGCAGGGGATTTGCCCGCATGGGCCAGATCTGCCCGGACATAGCCGCCCCCGGTGTGAATATCTCCACCATTTACGGGCGACGCACCGGCAGCAGCCTGGCGGCGGCGCTGGCGGCGGGGGCCGCCGCCCAGTTCATGCAATGGGCCGTGGTGGAAGGCAACAGCCTGCTGGCGGAGACGGAGGAGGTCCGCAATTACTTTATCCAGGGGGCTGTGAGGACTACGGAGGTCAGTTATCCCAGCCGGGAGTGGGGTTATGGACGGCTGAATCTGCGCCGGGTGTTTGACGTGCTGGCGGGGGTGACGGGGTAGTTAATATATGTGCCTCATTCTGCTTGTTTTGGGCCAGGAAAAGAAAAATTCCCTCTTCCCGGACATACTGTTTTAAAGAGTGAATGTTTATTACAATTATTTTGTGTAGGGAATTGAAGCACAGTTGTAAAATAGAAGATATCTGCTATAATGTAAATATGAAAGTAGATAGGAATTAATATAGGCGCATTTAAACATTATAGTTGTTGTTGCCAGAGATTCAAATGGCAGTCAGTAAAATATGATTTGCTCTGGGAAAGGGGAGGTGGGATATGCCAGAGGGCATGGATAATATATGTGGGCAGGCAAAAAGGCGGGACAGAAAAATTTATATTACAGATATTGCCATAGATAAAGTGCCTTTTATCCAGTATGACGGATTCACAGATGAACAGAATAAGATTATGCAGGAGTTAGCGAAAGATGTATTACTTCTTTCCAAGGAAAAAAATGATAGTAATGAGGTTGCTATTACCTGCGATCTTGGGGCTGAAAATCCACTTGGCAGCTTTGGGATATCATTGGGAACTGAGCATGAGGTAGACATACTTGCCGACACCCTTTCTAACCACATTATTGTATCCAGAAAGTCTGTCGCTGTGGTAATACTGCACAATCATCCATCCACTCAGACTTTCTCTCTGCAGGATATACATTTCTTTATCCTACATCCTGTGATACAAGTAATAGTGGTTGTATCCAACCAGGGTACTGTGCATTATTTGAAACGAGACATAGAATATGAATATAATAGAGCCTTTGAGTTGTTTCGGGAATGCATTGAAGGTTTGGATAAAGATTCCCCGGCAATGGAAATGTATATGGCGGCCCTGACGTTTTTGACAAAATGCAGCGAAGTGGGACTATTTTATCGGTAGAATAAGGAGGTGGACTATGAGCAAAAGTGCTTTGAATGATGTTGTTTATAATTTTGAGCCGTTGGAACTATGTGTTTCTGATCCAAATTATTCAGTAGACGAGACAGAATTGCAGAAAAGTATACAGAAGAGTCAGGAACTCATTTCGTTTATTCAAGATTATAAGAAAAGAAAAGAGATGAAAGACTAGGCAAGAGCATGTCCGTAGGATGGAAAACAAACCGTCCTGCGGATTTTTGTTCATGTAAATAAAAAAGCTGCGGGCCAAATTCAGAAATAGGGGTGTTCAAGTGGATAAGAACAGTTTGCTATATATTGTGTATTCATGACTTTGAAATAACTTGACACTAATCCGCCGTCAATTTTCAACCAACTTGACATTAACTTACCATTCACCCAACAGATTTATGCAGTTTTCCAGCCTTTTCCCACGAAAATAACTCAAAAGTTCGTGACACTAACTTGACATACTCGGGATATGGACGGCTGAATCTGCGACGGGTGTTTGATGTGCTGGCGGGGGTGACAGGAGGGTGAGACGGCGTTTGGCCTGTTTCGCTTTCAGATAATTATTATTGCTTGATTGATATAGGCGTAGAATTGGCGGCATTACTAAAAGCTATACATTGAGTTGAGGCGTAATGAGAGATGAGAAATTTTTACAGTTAAATGTATTATACTGATAATCACAATTAATACTTATATATAATTTGTCATATCAAACAGCAGATATTCAAAGGGA
>CAMWSA010000023.1 GCA_947176785.1 uncultured Lachnospiraceae bacterium | reverse complement strand
GAGTAGGAGGCTCGTTGATCAGGATATTCGCCTTGGGATCAAACTCAAACTTCTCACAGTTGGCCTCCATAGGTGAGAATTTAACCTTACAATGACCATACTGTCCGCGGCCGCCGGACTGCTTCGCATACTTGGAATCCACTTCCACTTCCTTGGTAAAAGCTTCCTTGTAAGCAACCTGAGGAGCGCCAACGTTGGCTTCCACCTTGAACTCACGCAGCAGTCTGTCTACGATGATTTCCAGATGCAGTTCGCCCATACCGGCAATAATGGTCTGGCCTGTCTCCGGGTTGGTGTGAGCGCGGAAAGTGGGATCTTCCTCTGCCAGCTTCGCCAGCGCCTCGCCCATCTTGCCCTGACCGGCCTTGGTCTTGGGCTCGATAGCCAGTTCGATAACAGGCTCCGGGAACTCCATGGACTCCAGGATCACCGGGTGCTGCTCGTCGCAGATGGTATCGCCGGTGGTGGTGAACTTAAAGCCCACTGCCGCTGCGATATCTCCGGAATATACCTTGTCCAGTTCGGCACGCTTGTTGGCGTGCATCTGCAGGATACGTCCTACACGCTCTTTCTTGTCCTTTGTGGCATTCAGCACATAGGAACCGGAGTTCATGGTACCGGAGTACACACGGAAGAATGCCAGCTTACCCACGAAGGGATCAGCCATAATCTTGAATGCCAGGGCGGAGAAGGGTTCCTCGTCGGAAGAATGTCTCTCCACCTCGTTGCCATCCAGATCCGTCCCCTTGATAGCAGGGATGTCTGTGGGCGCGGGCATATACTCCAGGACAGCATCCAGAAGCTTCTGCACGCCCTTGTTACGATATGCGGAACCGCAGCACACCGGAATTGCGGTACACTCACAGGTCGCTTTGCGCAGAACCTTTTTCAGTTCCTCCACGGAAGGCTCCTCGCCCTCCAAAAACTTCATTGTCAGATCATCGTCCAACTCGCAGATCTTCTCAACCAACTCACTGCGGTACAACTCCGCATCGTCCTGCATATCTCCCAGATCGTCGGTAACGGTGATGCTCTCACCCTTATCGTCGTTATAGATATATGCCTTCATCTCAAACAGGTCGATGATGCCTTTAAATTCGTCTTCCTTGCCGATGGGCAGCTGCAGCACGATCGCATTCTTACCCAGACGGGTCTTGATCTGCTCCACAGCGCCATAAAAGTTAGCGCCCAGGATATCCATTTTATTGATGAACGCCATACGGGGTACATTGTAGGTGTCAGCCTGACGCCAAACATTCTCGGACTGAGGCTCAACACCACCCTTTGCACAGAATACACCGACAGCGCCGTCCAGTACACGCAAGGAACGCTCTACTTCTACAGTAAAGTCAACGTGGCCAGGAGTGTCAATGATATTGATACGATGCTCTAACGCGCCTTCAGCGGGCTTGGTTTCTTTTTCCAAAGTCCAGTGACAGGTCGTAGCTGCTGAAGTGATGGTAATACCTCTCTCCTGCTCCTGCTCCATCCAGTCCATGGTGGCAGTGCCTTCGTGAGTATCACCGATCTTGTAGTTAACGCCAGTGTAATACAGGATACGCTCGGTCAATGTGGTTTTACCCGCATCAATATGGGCCATGATACCTATATTCCTGGTTCTCTCTAAGGGATATTCTCTTCCAGCCAAGATTTTTTCCTCCTTCTTTATTTTGTAAAGCCACAGCAGCCAGGGCTATATCTCCGCCCTGCCATACATCGGGCCTGCGCCCAATGCCCATGCTGCTTCTAGAAACGGTAGTGTGCAAACGCCTTGTTTGCCTCTGCCATCTTGTGTACGTCTTCTTTTCTCTTTACTGCGGCACCTGTATTGTTAGCCGCATCCAGAATCTCGTTGGCAAGCCTGTCGATCATGGTCTTCTCGCCCCTCTTGCGGGAGTACATAGTCAACCAGCGCAGGCCCAGTGCCTGACGTCTGTCAGCTCTCACCTCAATGGGCACCTGGTAGGTGGCACCACCGATACGTCTGGCCTTAACCTCCAGAGTGGGCATGATATTGTTCATGGCCTCTTCAAATACCTCCAGAGCGGGCTTGCCAGACTTTGCCTCAACCTTTGCAAATGCGCCGTATACAATCTTCTGTGCTACACCCTTCTTACCGTCCAACATGATGTTGTTGATAAGCTTGGTCACCACTTTGTTGTTGTATAAAGGATCTGCCAATACATCTCTTTTTTGAATATGTCCTTTACGTGGCACGGTTCTTCCCTCCTTAACAATTTGGTTTCGTTAATTCATCGGTACTCACATGTGTTTCCCCAAGTGTTCGTGCAGGTATATCTGTAGTCCAGAATTCCAACACTTTTCTTAGTTTCGTTGTTGTGGTCCGAGATGCTGCCCTGCAGCACCTGGGGATCGGCCAAAAAAGCCGTCCCTCTTTTCCCAAATACTTTTCCCAGTACACCTGATTATGCCTGTTTCCCAGCATCCTGATGATGCTTTTGGGCAGCTTAAGGATGCTTATTTTTCGGCATCTCAAAGATGCTTATTTTTTAGCGTCTTTTGGTCTCTTGGCACCGTACTTGGAACGAGCCTGCCTTCTGTTAGCGACTCCCGCAGTATCCAGCGTACCACGGATGATGTGATATCTGGTACCGGGCAGATCCTTAACTCTTCCGCCTCTGATCAGAACAACGCTGTGCTCCTGCAGATTGTGGCCTTCACCGGGAATGTAGCTGGTGACCTCGATTCCGTTGGAAAGACGTACTCTGGCAATCTTTCTGAGAGCGGAGTTAGGCTTCTTGGGGGTTGCAGTCTTGACAGCGGTGCATACGCCTCTCTTCTGAGGGGAGGAAGCATCCGTAGCCTTCTTGTGCAGGGAATTGTAACCCTTCTGCAAAGCGGGGGCGGTGGACTTCTTCGCCGATGTCTGACGACCCTTTCTTACTAACTGGTTAAATGTTGGCATTCTGTTTCACCTCTTTCTGATATTGTGATTAGTATTGCACGCGCTCCGCCTGTTGTTGTTCACAAAAAAAGCATCCGCGCGCATGCCTTATTAGTATAGCCACTTGCAGATGCTTTGTCAACAAATATTTTCAAGTTTTTTCGCCGTTTCAGGCTTGTTCGGAAAAAAGAACAAGAAACCGCGCCGACATCAGCGCTCCAGAATGATATCCAAATACCTTTTCAATGCATCCTGCCACGCCGGAAGCCGCTCAAAGCCATTCTCCTCCAGCTTATCCTTGCTCATGCGGCTGTTGGCCGGGCGGCTGGCCCTGGCACCGTACTCCGCAGTACTCACCGGCTTCACCGTCATGGGGATGCCCGCCTCCTTAAAAATGGCACAGGCAAACTCATGCCAGGAGCAGATTCCCTCGTTGGTGGCATGGTAGATCCCGTACTTCTCCGTCTGCACCATATCCACCAGCAATTTGGCCAGGTCGTAAGTATAGGTGGGAGAACCAAACTGGTCGTTGACCACTGTGACGGTGTCATGGTTCTCGGACAGCTTCAGCATGGTTTTGATAAAATTCTTGCCGTTGACGCCAAACACCCAGGCAATCCGCACGATAAAATACTTGTCCAACAACTCCTGCACCGCCAGTTCACCCTCATACTTGGTCTGCCCGTAGACACTCCGGGGTTCCCGCCGGTCCTCCGGTTCCCAGGGTCTCTCCCCCTGGCCGCTGAACACATAGTCCGTGCTGATATAGATCATTTTGATATCCAGTTCCTTGCAGATCTCCGCGATATTCCGGGTGCCGTCGGCATTGACCCTGCGGCACAGCTCCTCGTTCTCTTCAGCTGCGTCCACCGCAGTGTAGGCGGCGCAGTGGATCACCGCTCCCGGTGCCTCCTGACGGATAACCCTGCTTACGCTGGCTCCGTCGGTGATATCCATCTCCTGAATATCCACTCCCACCGCTTCTATCCCTCTCTTCTCCAGTTCGTTTACCACATCATAGCCCAACTGGCCCTTTACGCCTGTCACCAGAACCTTCATCTTATTCATTTCCCTTCTTTGTTATTTATAGTTCCGCAGCTTTCCTCTCTGCGTGCCGTTCAAATACCTCCATCACGGAAACATCAGTTCCATTCGGGATACCTTTTCATACTCCAGTTCCCGTACCGTCTCTTTTAGCTTTTTCAGATTCCACCCTAAATATACCGGCTGCCCTTCCCTGACCTCGGCAATCCGCCTGCGCCACCGGGCACAATGCGTCACATAGCAGACAGAGCCTGCCGTCAGCGCCACGGCCAAAACCACTATAACCAGGCCAAAGCAAATATACTGGCCCGTCATATTTTTTGGAATCATTCTCTTCACTCCTTATACCGTCATCAAATATAACACAAATCTATAAAAAAAGACAGGGATATCTTGAAAAAGGGTTCACTTTTTTTTATAATGAGAGATACACGGTACAATTGCCGACCGCATTTTGGACAAAAATTATTTTGTCAGGTGTGGTATGGGACAGGCAAATGCGGGACTCCAGGCAGAGAGGGGGCAAGACCATATGTCGGAACCGAATCACCAATATCTGGCCGGGCTCGTTCTCCGTTTTAAGCTGCGGGACGCCGATGCCTTTGCCGAGTTATACGCTCTTACATATAATAAAGTATACAATTATGCCCGACATTATCTCAAGGACGAATATCTGGCCCAGGACGCCATGCAGGAGGTGTACATTTCCGCTTTCCGCAACATAGATAAGCTCAGCGATCCTACCCTGTTTATCGCCTGGCTGAATCGGATCTCTTTCCATGTGTGCTATGACATCCGTCAGAAGCAATATGGCCACCAGGACTTTTCCGACCCGGAATTACTGGAACTGGTGCGGGACGAACGGCCATGCTCCGACCCGGAGACCCAGGCCCTGCATTTGGACGAGGTTGCCCGGCTCAGAAGGGCCCTGGACGAACTGCCTTTCCATGAACGGGCGGTTCTGGTCATGCGCTACTACAACGACATGAAACTGGAAGAGATTGCAGGTACCATGGAGCTTAGCCGCAGTACCATCAAGCGCTATATCGCCTCCGGCAAGGAACGCCTGGCCCGGAAATTGAAAGGATGACGGATGTATGACATTTAAGAAATATGAGATTGATAGAAAAAAAGCCGAAGCGGCTTTGCAGAATATTTTGGCTGCCAGCGGCCAGGACGACATTGCCGCACGCTCCCGCCGGGCATTTTACAGAAATTCCGGCAAAAGGATTTGGATTCCCGTCGCGGCTGCACTGGCAATCCTGTTGACGCTGTCCGGTGTTTTGCTGTGGCGGCAATAAGCTGCCTGCACAGGAAAGGTTTATTAATTCCCGAATATGAAAAAAAGTGTCTTTTTAAAACTAATTTCATGTGGTATGTGTATGCTGCTCACCGGCTGCGGGGACGCGACTTCCATATCCATCCCCTCCGCCGAGCAGCCGCCCCAGGAGCAGCCCGGTATCATGGGAGCCTTGCAGATCGGTGCCACCAGTTCTCCGGAGGCAAACGGTTCTTCCGGGGCCGCCGGCTCTACGGAAACCAGCGATTCTCAGGGTACCCCCGGTTCGCAGGATACATCCGGTTCTCCCGGTACCCCCGGTTCGCAGGATACATCCGGTTCTCCCGGTACTGCCGGCTCGCAGGATGCATCCGGTTCTCCCGGGAGTGTCGAACAGACAGCGGTTCCCGGCGATACCGCAGGGCCGGCCGCCACGCCAAAGCCCACTCCTTTCGTGCCGCTCAGGGACAATACGCCCTATTGCCCCGTTCCCACGGCCCCTGGCACAGTGACCTACGGTAACGATGTGACCACCATTGACGCCTCCAATCTGGAGCAGGGGTATATTATGGCCAACTATACGGGCACCTGTCCAAAGGTTAAGCTGCAGGTCATAGGGCCGGACTCTCACACCTGTACCTACAATCTAAACACGGACCAGTTCCAGTCCATCCCCCTGACGGCAGGAGACGGCAGCTATACCATCACGGTCAACGAAAATATACAGGGGAAAGAATACAGCGTCAGCTATGAGGTGAACCTGGATGTCTCCATGGCTGATCCCTTCAGCCCTTATCTGTCCCCCAGTTGCTATGTAAGCTATGACGCAGACACCCGCGCGGTGGAGTTGGCGGCAGAATTGTGTGAGACCGCCTCCTCCGATCTGGAATGCGTGTCTGCCGTCTACAACTATATTATTGAAAACATTGAATATGACTATGACAAGGCCGGCCAGATTACCAGCGGTGCCCTGTCCAGCTATATCGCCGACATTGACGCCACTCTGGAAAACGGTAAGGGCATCTGCCTGGACTACGCCGCTCTGATGGCTTGTATGTTGCGCACACAGCACATTCCCACCCGTCTGGAGGTTGGCTATGCCTCCCTGGCCTACCACGCCTGGGTCAGCGTCTATCTCACGGATGTGGGATGGGTCAATGGTATTGTGGAGTTTGACGGCTCCAGCTGGAATCTGATGGACCCCACCTACGCCGCCAGCAACAGCGAGGAAGAAGTCCGGGAATTCATCGGGGATGGAACCAACTATTCCGTCAGATACGTTTATTAAGGGAACTCATAGTAAACGGCATATTTCCGTAAGCGTGCCAATCCATATCCGGAGGCTCCGGCGGCAGGATATAGATAGCCGATCCAGTTCGCCTGCGAAGAATATGCGGAACATAATATAAGGAGAACGATATGAAAGCGAAAAGAACTCTTACACAGGCTGAGATCACCACATTCTGTTCCCAGACAGCCATGCTGATCCAGGCCGGGATCACACCGGCGGAAAGCATGAGTATCCTGCTCAGTGATATGAAAAACGAACAGGGCAGAGAGATTCTTCAGGGCATCTGGGATGTGTGCAAAAAGGGCACAAGCTTTCACGAGGCACTGGAGAGTGTGGGCGTCTTCCCCGACTACTGTCTGCGCCTGATCGCCCTGGGAGAGGAATCCGGCAAGCTGGACAGCTGTCTGCAGTCCCTGGCTGTCTACTATGAAAAAGAAGAAAATATTCGCAAAAATATCAAACAGGCAGTCTCCTACCCTCTGATTATGATTATTATGATGTTTGTGGTCATCTATGTACTCATGAGCCGGGTTTTGCCGATTTTCAGCCAGGTGTTTGCCGAGCTGGGCAGTGACATAGGCGGACTTGCCGCCTCTCTGATGCACCTGGGCAATATCCTGAACCGCTATTCCGGCGTATTACTTGGCTTTATCTGTGTAGTGCTGGTCCTGTATTTTGCCTTCACCCGCATCCCGGTGCTGAAAAGACTAAACACCCGCTTTCTAAACTGGTTTCCACCCACCAGAGGTTTTTTTGAAAAATATGCCTGCCAGCGCTTTGCCAGCGGACTGGCCATGACCTTCAGCAGCGGCATTGACACTTTCAGCAGTCTGGACATGGTGGCGCAGCTGGTGGGCAATTCCAGAATGCACGACCAGATCCTGGGCTGTAAAGAGCGGCTTCGCAAGGGGGATAACCTCTCTGAGGCCCTGGTGGAGTCCCAGATTTTCAGCAATGTACATTCCCGCATGGTTGCCATCGGCTTTCGCAGCGGCAACATTGATACCGTGATGCAGAAAATCGCGGATTCCTATGAAAGGGAAACCGATGAAAAGATGCAGTCCATCATCGCCGTGTTGGAACCAACTTTAGTGATCATCCTCTCCGTCATCGTAGGACTTATCCTGCTGTCCGTGATCCTGCCGTTGATGGGTATTATGTCCAGCATCGGATAGAATCCGGACACGGGAAACATAAACAGGAGGCAAACAATATGCGCAGCAACCGTTTTAACCCCACCCCTCTGGGATTCCTGCCCCGGCTGATCAGCCTGCTTCCCCTGCTGACAGGGATACTGATCCTGCTGTTATTTCTGCAGGGAGTGCAGTCTGTCAGCGATACCACTGCCGCCAAACAGCAGGAGAGCCTGGAGACAGCCCTTTCCCGCAGCATCGCCCAGTGTTATGCCGTAGAGGGCATGTACCCTCCCAGCCTGGGTTATCTCAAGGAGCATTATGGTCTGACTTATGATGAAAATGAGTTCCTGATTGACTACCGGTCCGTGGGAGCCAACCTGATGCCCGAGGTTGTGATTCTGTCCAAAAAGAAATAAAAGCACAGGGCTGTTTTCAGACGAGAATATGGCGGAGGTCTGCTATGAATACAAAACAGGAAAGAAATCATATTGTAGATGTGCTGTTTGTGCTGGCGCTGTTCGTGGTTTTCACATTGTCTGCGCTGGTTCTCGTAATCCTGGGGGCCAATGTATACAGACAGACTGTCAGCTATATGGACGAAAACTATAATGCCCGTACCGCCTACTCCTACCTGACGGAGAAAGTCCGGCAGAATGACCTTTATGACAGCGTCTTCATCGGGGAACTGGAGGGCGCTGCAGCACTGGTGCTGACCCAGGACATTAACGATGCCACCTATGCCACCTACCTCTACCTTCATGAAGGAAGCCTGCGGGAATTGTTTATTCGCCAGGGAAGCGACATTGGCCCCGATCCCCTCTCCGCAGGACAGGAAATCCTCCCTCTTAAGGACTGGGAGCCTGAGATGGCCGGAGACCATCTGCTTCATATTGTGCTGACCTTGGAAGACAGTTCCCGCAAGGAACTGTACATCTCTCTCCGCAGCCGGTAGAATTTACTCAAAAACGATTTGATTTTCCCATTACCAGAAAGGAGGATGCTCCTTTGAAGCACTCCAAATCATCACTTTTTTTGATGGAACTGATCATTGCGCTACTGTTCTTTTCTCTTGCAAGTACAGTGTGTATCCGCCTGTTTGTCAACGCCCACGCCCTGTCTAACCAGACTGTAGATCAGAATTTTGCCGTGAATTACGCCCAGAATATGGCCGAAGCCTTCACAGGATGTGGCGGCGACTTAGAGGCACTGCAGGCGTTGTTCTCCGGCAGCCTGCTATCTGAGGACGGCAGAAGCCTGTCCCTGGAGCAAAACGGTTACTGCACCGACCTGGTATGCAACATGGTTCCCGAGCCAGGCAGCACCCTGTCCGCCGACATCCGTGTATCCAGGGCAGACAATACCGACCCGCTCTACACCCTGCACGTGGACCTGCATATCCCCCGGGTAAAATAAACAATTTCTTTTTAACACAGATAAGAAAGGAATCCCTCCCATGAGCTTTCAGAAAATAAAAGGACCGGAATTTCATGTAAATGTGGGGTCATCGTCGATCCTGCTGATATTTGTGATCCTCTGTCTGATCTCCTTTGCCACCCTGTCCATTGTCAGCGCCAATGCCGATGCCAAGCTGAGCAGGCGGGTTGTGGAAAGAACCACCGCATATTACGAAGCCTGCAACCAGGCCCAGACGGATATCGCCGACATGGACGACACCCTGGCTGCCGTCTACGCAGACAGCTTTGATGAGGAGGAATATTTTATGGCTGTGGGCCGCAATAAGACCTGCACCGTTGCTATCTCCGCCCTGCAAACCCTGTCTGTCACGGTGGAGATCCTCTATCCGAAGCAGGAGGGAGATCCCTTTTACAGGATCACCTCCTGGCAGGTCCTCACTGACAGTTCCGATATGGAAGAGGAGGAGGGGGCACCCCTGCTGATTCACTGAGTACAAGGCTTTTCCCGCTCGCCGGGCATACCTGCACAATAAGAAGGGCCGAACCCCAACAGGTTCAGCCCTTATATCATGCACCTCTTTATTCAACCGCCGCAAGCTCTTCCTCGACAGCTTCTTCCTCAGATTCCTCGTCGTCTTCCTCAAATTCCCCGGCTACTTCCTCAACTTCCTCGTCGTCTTCCTCTTCGACCTCCAACAGTTCTCCGTCGATCTCGACCTCCTCGGACTGCAATACAACCTCGTCATCCATCAGGATATCCTCTTCGGGTTCCTCCTCCGAGATCACTGCCGGCTCCTCCTTGACAGAAATACGGCGGATATAATCGGTGTTCAGCCTTGTATTGCGATACCTCTTCATGCCGGTACCGGCAGGGATCAGCTTGCCAAGGATCACGTTCTCCTTCAGGCCGATCAGAGGATCAACCTTGCCCTTGATAGCAGCCTCGGTAAGCACCTTGGTAGTCTCCTGGAAGGATGCCGCTGACAGGAAGGAATTGGTGGCCAGCGCCGCCTTTGTGATGCCGAGCAGCACCTGCTTGCCCTCTGCGGGTTCCTTCCCCTGCGCGATCAACTCCTCGTTCATGTCATCATACTCCAGCACATCCACCAGCGTACCGGGCAAAAACTCCGCATCTCCGTTGTTCTCGATTCGGATCTTCTTCATCATCTGCCGTACGATAACCTCTATATGCTTATCCGCAATATCAACACCCTGCAGACGGTACACTCTCTGTACCTCGCGGAGCATATAATCCTGGACGGCCTTAATGCCCTTGATCTTTAACAGGTCATGTGGATTTACGCTGCCCTCTGTCAACTCGTCGCCGGCCTCCAGTACCTGCTCATCCACCACCTTGATACGGGAACCATAAGGAATCAGATAAGCTTTGCTCTCTCCGGTCTCCTCGTTGGTAATCACCACCTCGCGCTTCTTCTTGGTGTCACGGATTTCGGCCTTGCCGCCAAATTCCGCAATAATTGCCAGGCCCTTGGGCTTTCTGGCCTCAAACAACTCCTCTACACGAGGCAGACCCTGGGTGATATCGTCACCGGCCACACCGCCGCTGTGGAAGGTTCTCATGGTCAGCTGTGTACCGGGCTCCCCGATGGATTGTGCGGCGATAATGCCCACTGCCTCGCCCACCTGTACAGCCTCGCCGGTGGCCATGTTCGCGCCATAGCACTTGGCACAGATCCCATTGTGGGAGCGGCAGGTCAATATAGTACGGATCTTCACCGCCTCCACAGGCTCTCCCTTGTCGTCCACGCCCACACTCAGTATTCTGGCAGCACGGCTGGGGGTGATCATGTGGTTATGCTTCACAATCATGTTCCCGTCCTTATCATAGATATCCTCACAGGAATATCTGCCGATTATACGATCCTTCAAGCCCTCTATGGTCTCCTTGCCATCCATAAAGGCTTTCACCACATTGCCGGGGATTTCGTCCCTTCCCTCTGCACAGTCCACCTCACGTATGATCAACTCCTGAGACACATCCACCATTCGGCGGGTCAGATAACCGGAGTCCGCAGTGCGCAGCGCAGTATCGGACATGCCCTTCCGGGCACCATGGGCTGACATAAAATACTCCAGCACGTCCAGTCCCTCACGGAAATTGGACTTGATGGGCAACTCAATGGTCTTACCGGTGGTATCCGCCATCAGGCCACGCATACCCGCCAGCTGTTTGATCTGCTGATTGGAACCACGGGCACCGGAGTCCGCCATCATAAAGATATTGTTATACTTATCCAGACCTGCCAGCAGCACGTCTGTCAGTTCCTTATCCGTCTCGTTCCAGGTCTCCACCACCGCGCGGTATCTCTCCTCCTCGGTGATCAGACCCCTGCGGTAGTTGGCCGCAATCTTATCCACGGTGGTCTGTGCGGCCGCCAGCATCTCCGCCTTCCGGGCAGGCACGGTCATGTCGGAAATGGATACGGTCATAGCCGCCCTGGTGGAATATTTATAACCGATGGCTTTCACATCGTCCAGCACCTCAGCGGTACGGGACGCGCCGTGCGTATTGATGACCTTCTCCAATATCTGCTTAAGCTGCTTCTTTCCCACATGGAAATCGACCTCCAGCTTCAGGTAATCCTCCGGCGTATTCCTCTCCACAAAGCCAAGGTCCTGGGGCAGGATCTCATTGAACAGGAAACGGCCCAGCGTAGACTCCACATTGCCGCTTACCTCCTCCCCCTGAGATGTTTTCCGGGTCACCCGCACCCTGATGCGGGAATGCAGGGTAATCACCTGGTTCTCATATGCCAGAATTGCCTCGTTCACATTCTTGAAGAACTTACCCTCACCCAGCACACCGGGCCTCTCCTGTGTCAGATAATATATGCCAAGCACCATATCCTGGGAGGGCACTGCCACAGGGCCGCCGTCGGAGGGCTTGAGCAGGTTGTTGGGGGACAACAGCAAAAAGCGGCACTCTGCCTGAGCCTCCACGGACAGAGGAAGATGCACTGCCATCTGGTCGCCGTCAAAGTCCGCATTGAAGGCGGTACATACCAGTGGATGCAGTTTAATGGCCTTGCCCTCCACCAGGATGGGCTCAAATGCCTGAATGCCCAGCCTGTGCAGGGTAGGGGCGCGGTTCAGCATCACAGGATGCTCCTTGATTACCTCCTCCAGCACGTCAAATACCTGGGTATCCATCCTCTCCACCAGCTTTTTAGCATTCTTGATGTTCTGGCTGATGCCCTTGGATACCAGTTCCTTCATCACAAAGGGCTTAAACAACTCAATGGCCATCTCTTTGGGCAGGCCGCACTGGTATATCTTCAACTCCGGCCCCACCACGATAACGGAACGGCCGGAATAGTCCACACGTTTGCCCAGCAGATTCTGACGGAAACGTCCGCCCTTACCCTTTAGCATATCGGACAGGGATTTCAGCGCCCTGTTGCCGGGCCCGGTGACGGGACGGCCCCTTCTGCCGTTGTCAATGAGCGCGTCCACCGCCTCCTGCAGCATACGCTTCTCGTTGCGGACGATGATATCGGGGGCACCCAGTTCAAGCAGTCTCTTTAAACGATTATTCCTGTTGATTATTCTTCTGTACAGGTCATTTAAGTCTGATGTGGCAAAACGGCCGCCGTCCAGCTGCACCATCGGGCGCAGATCAGGCGGGATCACAGGGATCGTATCCAGCACCATCCACTCCGGCCTGTTGCCGGACTCATTGAACGCCTCCACCACTTCCAGCCTCTTGATAATACGGGCACGCTTCTGGCCTGTGGAATCCCGCAGTTCACTTTTCAGTTCCTCTGATTCCCTTATCAGATCAATGGCCTGTAAAAGTTCCTTGATAGCCTCTGCGCCCATTCCCACGCGGAACTTGTTGCCAAAGGTCTCCCTTGCGTCCTGGTACTCTCTCTCCGACAGCACCTGCTTGTAATCCAGACTGGTCTCACCGGGGTCCAGGACAATATAAGAGGCGAAATACAGCACCTTCTCCAGCACCCTGGGGGAAAGATCCAAAATCAGTCCCATACGGCTGGGAATACCCTTGAAATACCAGATATGGGATACCGGGGCCGCCAGTTCGATATGGCCCATACGCTCTCTGCGCACGCTGGCCTTGGTCACCTCCACGCCGCAGCGGTCGCAGACAACACCCTTGTACCTGATCTTCTTATATTTGCCGCAATGGCATTCCCAGTCCTTGCTGGGGCCGAATATCTTCTCACAGAACAGGCCGTCACGCTCAGGCTTTAAAGTCCTGTAATTGATGGTTTCCGGCTTCATCACTTCGCCCCGGGACCACTCGCGGATCTTCTCCGGAGAAGCCAGGCCAATCTTGATGGCATCAAAAGTCATGGGCTGATATGCTTCATTCTTTGTTTCTGACATTATGGCACTCCCTTCCAATATTCGGAACTATTGCAAAATTACCTATACATCCTGCCGGGTTGGTCTGTATCCCGCTTACTGGTTATTTTTCAACAGTTCCTCTGTTTTCCCTATTTAGAACTCTTCGTCTGACTCGTCGTAACCTTCTTCGGCATAGTCATCATCGCTGAAATCGTCCTCCGCGTTGATCAGTTCGCCGCTCTCATCGTCGAATTCCTGTGCCTGATAGCCCATCTCTCCCAGGGAGCCGCTATCATAGTCGTCATCATACTTGCGGTCGCCTTCCATCTCATAGCGGTAATCCGTCTCATTGTAATCAATGGTTTCGGCGATCTCCACCTCCGTGTTGTCGTCGCGCAGCACCCGCACATCCAGGCCCAGTGCCTGCAACTCTTTCAGGAGTACCTTAAAGGACTCGGGAATGCTGGGTTCAGGGATATTGTCCCCCTTAATGATGGCCTCATAGGTCTTTACACGGCCCACCACGTCATCGGATTTCACGGTCAGAATTTCCTGCAGGGTATAGGAAGCGCCATACGCCTCCAGGGCCCACACCTCCATCTCCCCGAAACGCTGTCCGCCGAATTGGGCTTTACCGCCCAGGGGCTGCTGGGTAACCAGGGAGTACGGGCCGGTGGAACGGGCGTGGATCTTATCGTCCACCAGGTGGTGCAGCTTCAAATAATGCATATGGCCGATGGTTACGGCACTGTCAAAATATTCGCCCGTACGACCGTCACGCAGACGCACCTTGCCGTCACGGGAGATGGGGACGCCCTTCCACACCTCTCTGTGTTCCCTGTTTTCAGACAGATACCGCATCACCTCCGGCAACAGTTCCTCGCTGTGCAGGCTCTCAAAGGTATCCCCCTTCCAGGGTTTTCCGTCAGGGGCAGTCTCTCTTTCCTCCGCCTTCCACTGCTCCGCCTCCGCCTGGTCAAAGGGCAGGTTTGCATAGTCGTTGGCCAGATCCAGGGTATCCATGATATCTTTCTCGTTGGCACCGTCAAACACGGGAGTCGCCACATTGAAGCCCAGCGCCTTGGCAGCCAGGGACAGATGAATCTCCAATACCTGTCCAATGTTCATACGGGACGGCACACCCAGGGGGTTCAGCACGATATCCAGGGGCCGGCCGTTGGGCAGATAAGGCATATCCTCCACCGGCAGCACCCGGGAGACCACACCCTTGTTGCCGTGACGGCCTGCCATCTTATCTCCCACGGAGATCTTTCTCTTCTGTGCAATATAGATACGGACCGCCATGTTTACGCCGGGGGAAAGTTCGTCGCTGTTCTCCCTGGTAAATACCTTGGCATCCACCACAATACCATATTCGCCGTGAGGCACCTTCAGGGAAGTGTCACGTACCTCTCTGGCCTTCTCACCGAAAATTGCGCGAAGCAGTCTCTCCTCGGCTGTCAGTTCAGTCTCTCCCTTGGGCGTCACCTTGCCCACCAGTATGTCACCGGCACGCACCTCCGCACCGATGCGGATGATTCCTCTGTCATCCAGATCTTTCAGGGCATCGTCGCCCACACCGGGCACGTCACGGGTGATCTCCTCGGGCCCTAACTTGGTGTCACGGGCTTCCGCCTCATATTCCTCTATATGGACGGAGGTGTATACATCCTCCATCACCAGCCTCTCGCTGAGCAGGACGGCATCCTCGTAGTTATAGCCCTCCCAGGTCATGAACCCGATCAGCGGGTTCTTGCCAAGCGCCAACTCGCCCTCGTTGGTGGAAGGGCCGTCGGCAATCACCTGTCCCGCTTCCACACGGTCGCCCTTGAACACGATGGGCTTCTGGTTATAGCAGTTGGACTGGTTGCTGCGTGAGAACTTGGACAGTCGGAACTCCATCTTTTCCCCGTCGTCACAGGCAAGCTTGATCAGGTTGGAGGACACATAATCCACTTTGCCCGCCTTGGGTGCCACAATACAGACACCGGAGTCCACCGCCGCCTTCTGCTCAATTCCCGTGCCCACCACGGGAGCCTCGGTGAGCAGCAGTGGCACCGCCTGGCGCTGCATGTTGGAACCCATCAGCGCACGGTTTGCATCGTCATTCTCCAGGAACGGAATCAACGCCGTAGCCACGGAGAACACCATCCGGGGAGACACGTCCATGTAGTCGAACATGGCCTTGGGGTATTCCTGGGTCTCCTCGCGGTAACGGCCCGACACGCTGTTGCGGACAAAATGCCCTTCCGCGTCCAACTGCTCGTTGGCCTGGGCCACATGGTAATTATCCTCCTCATCGGCGGTCATATATACCACATCCTCCGTCACGCGGGGGTTGGCCGGGTCTGTCTTGTCAATCTTGCGGTAGGGTGCCTCCACAAAGCCATACTCGTTGATGCGGGCATAGCTTGCCAGAGAGTTGATCAGTCCGATGTTGGGCCCTTCAGGAGTCTCGATGGGGCACATCCTCCCATAATGGGAATAATGCACGTCACGCACCTCAAATCCGGCACGGTCCCTGGACAGGCCGCCGGGGCCCAGGGCGGACAGACGCCTCTTGTGGGTCAACTCGCCCAGAGGGTTGTTCTGATCCATAAACTGGGACAGCTGGGAGGAGCCAAAGAACTCCTTCACTGCGGCGGTCACCGGCTTGATATTGATCAGGGACTGGGGGGAAATGTCCTCCGCGTCATGGGTGGTCATGCGCTCACGCACCACACGCTCCATTCTGGACAGGCCAATGCGGTACTGGTTCTGCAGCAGTTCGCCCACCGCACGGATACGCCGGTTGCCCAGATGGTCGATATCGTCATCGTTGCCCAGGCCGTACTCCAGATGCATATTATAATTAATGGAAGCAAAAATATCTTCCTTGGTGATATGTTTCGGGATCAGTTCATGCACATTCTTCTTGATGGCCTCTGCCAGCTTCCCGGGATCTTCGCCGAAATCCCTGATAATTTCCTCCAGAACGGGATAGTACACCCACTCCGTCACCCCCAGTTCCCTGGGCTCGCAGTCCACGAAGCCTGTGATATCCACCATCATATTGGACAGCACCTTCACATTGCGCTCCTCTGTCTGCACATACACAAAGGGAATCGCCGCATTCTGGATCGCGTCGGCAAGTTCCGCCGTCACCTTGGTCCCGGCAGCGGCCACCACCTCACCGGTGGAGGGGTCAACGGCATCGGCTGCCAGCACCTGGTGCCTGATGCGGTTGCGCAGCGCCAGCTTCTTATTAAATTTATATCTTCCGACTTTGGCCAAATCATACCTGCGGGGATCAAAGAACATGGCGTTGATCAGGCTCTCGGCACTCTCCACGCTCAAGGGCTCGCCGGGACGGATCTTTTTGTATAACTCCAACAGACCCTCCTGATAATTCTCAGCAGTGTCCTTGGCAAAGCTGGCCTCGATTTTGGGTTCGTCGCCAAACACTTCCCGGATCTCCTCGTTGGTGCCGATTCCCAGCGCCCGGATCAGGACGGTGATGGGCACCTTCCTGGTGCGGTCCACACGCACATAGAACACATCGTTGGAGTCCGTCTCATATTCCAGCCATGCGCCGCGGTTGGGGATCACGGTACAGGAGAAAAGCCTCTTGCCGATCTTGTCATGTCCTATCCCATAATAGATACCGGGGGAACGTACCAATTGGCTTACAATGACACGCTCCGCGCCATTGATGATGAAGGTGCCCGTGGCCGTCATCAGAGGCAGATCGCCCATGAATATCTCATGCTCGCTGATCTCCTCTTTCTCCTTATTGTACAGGCGTACTTTTACTTTCAGAGGTGCCGCGTAATTCGCATCCCTCTCCTTGCACTCTTCAATGGAATACTTTACATCGTTCTCACACAGTTCAAAATCAACGAACTCTAAACTGAGGGAGCCGCTGTAATCGGCGATGGGAGAGATATCATCAAAGACTTCCTTCAAGCCTTCCTTCAGAAACCACTGATAGGAGTCCTTCTGGACTTCGATCAGGTTGGGCATCTCTAAAACCTCTTTTTGTCTCGAATAACTCATACGCATGTTCTTGCTGTTCGCAATAGGACGTATTCTGTTTTTTTCCATGGACATTTCACCCCGTTCTTTTTGATTTGCCTATTTGCCGCCTGCCTTCTATAATATACACGTCAAAAATAAGCATAACACACCACAATAGTGCATCTTCCATACTAACACAAACATTTCAGGGAGTCAAGCAGATTTTTGGATAAAACAGGATATAAAACAGAATATACCCACAGGCGGTTGGATTTTCCTTCCAGCGTGTCACCTGCTGTCCGACTATGCAGCGTGTGACGTGCAGGAATAGGAAAATCCCGGCGCTCGTCAGTATAATAATGAAAAGCAACGGACCCGCCAAGACAGGCGAGTCCGCGTAAAAAGACGTGGTTTACTTCAGGGTAGCCTTTGCGCCAACCTCTTCCAGCTTCTTCTTGATCTCCTCAGCCTCATCCTTGGAAGCAGCTTCCTTAACCATCTTGGGAGCGCCGTCAACCAGGTCCTTGGCCTCCTTCAGGCCCAGGCCGGTGATCTCACGTACCACCTTGATAACCTTAACCTTCTCGGCGCCAACCTCGGTCAGTTCCACATCGAACTCGGTCTTCTCCTCTACTTCTACTGCGGGGCCGGCTGTCATTACAACGCCTGCTGCCGCAGATACGCCGAACTCCTCTTCACATGCCTTTACCAGGTCATTTAACTCTAATACGCTCAACTCTTTGATCGCGTCGATTAATTCCTGAGCTGTTAATTTAGCCATTTTCTTTTCCTCCTAAAATAATTAGTTGCACATATTGCCTGTTTATACTCACGGCCGATTAGATTTTCCTTCCTACGCGTCACCTGCTGCCTGTAGTCAACGACATATGCCGTTTATTATAATTATGCAGCATGTGACGTGCAGGGATTGGGAAAGTTCAGCGGTCGCCAGTATAACACGGGCCGGGCTCATGTTATTGCGTTAATCAGTATTTGAATGTATAGCATCCAAACCCGTAAGCATCCGGCGGATTATTCCTCCGCAGATACCGCATTACTCGGAAACCGCAGCTTCCCCGGCAGCGGGCGCTTCCTCGGAAGACGCGCCGGCGCATGCTGCCGCGCCGCCTTTTTCCGCCAGCTGGTTCATCACGCGGGCGAAGTTGGTGATCGGGGACTGCATGGAACCCAGCAGCCTGGAGATCAGTACTTCCCTGGAAGGGATGCTTGCGATGGAAGCCATGCCCTTGGCGTCATACACGGTCCCCTCAACCACACCGGCCTTGATTTCCAGCTTGTCAGCCTTCTTGGCGAACTCGGCCAGTATTCTCGCAGGCGCTGTGGCGTCCGTGGTGGAATAGGCCATTGCGCTGGGACCGTTTAAGTAAGGAGTCAATCCTTCAAAAGCGGTGTCCTTGAACGCAAAGTTCATCATGGTATTCTTGTAAACCTTGTAAACAACGCCTGCCTCACGTAAATTTTTACGCAGTTCGGTATCCTGTTCAACAGTCAGGCCACGATAGTCAACCAGGACTACGGACTGGGCCTCTTTGATACCGGCGGAAATCTCTTCCACAATAGGCTGTTTTAATTCGACCTTTGCCATTTTTCTACCTCCTTTTAGATTTTGTCGCCGAAAGAAGATTCGGAAGCTACGCTCCCGGCACTAATTCATGCAATCTCACAAACGGTATCATACTCACGGGCGGTTAGATTTTCCTTCCTGCATGCCACATACTGCCTGATTATGCAACGTGGGGCGTGCAGGAATTGGAAAATCTTAGCGCTCGTTATACTCACGGGCGGTTAGATTTTCCTTCCTGCACGCCACATGCTGCCTGATTATGCAACGTGGGGCGTGCAGGAATTGGAAAATCTTAGCGCTCGTT
>CAMWSA010000022.1 GCA_947176785.1 uncultured Lachnospiraceae bacterium | reverse complement strand
CCTGCCAGCTTCAGCCCCCATCCCCCACCGTCCAGGCTGCGCCCCTGGTAATCCTGATAGGGGCCGGTGATCTCCCGGCTGCGGCCCACCCGGATATCATAGTCATCCCCCAGCCAGCCATAGGACAGAAAGAGGTAGTAATAACCCTCCCCGGGATGATAAATCACCGCCGCCCCCTCCGGCCCGTCAATGTAGGAATTCCTCGGCCTGCGGGCAAGCCTTTTGCCCTGATGGCGGGGATCAGGGTTCACCGGCATCCCCGTGGCAGGATTCAACTCCTTGAGGAAAATACCTCCGAAAAAGGAGCCGTAAATCAAATATTTTCTGCCCTCTGGCGTGTCCGCCACATGGGCGTCAATGGCATTGGGTTCCGTGTCCGGCGTGTGCCAGGTATCCATGACCACTCCCCTGTTTTCAAAGGGGCCCTCAGGATGTGCCGCCACCGCCAGCCAGATCCGGGATTCCGAACTTCCGAATGCCCTCGTGGCCGAATAGTACATGCGGTACTCGCCTTTTGCGTACTCCACATAAGGGGCCCAGAAACCGCCCGTGGGCTTATGTCCCCTCCCATTATCCCTGCCCTGGGAAATGGCCTGCCCGGACAGAGCGTAACCCACAAATTCAAAGTGCGTCAGATCCCGGCTCCTGCGGATCGGTATTCCCTGCCGATAGACAGAGGTCAGGGCGGCATCGGTGCCGTAGGAATAATACATTCCGCTGACCGGGTCATACATCATAGACGGATCATGGGATTCAAAGCAGGGATTTTTGTCCCGGCTATGCTGATTCAACATAAATCCTGGTTCCATATTTCCCTCCGTTGAAAGCCGCTTATATACCGACGAACGTCAAGTTTTTCAGTTCCGGGCCGTTTCTGACAGTTTCTTACTGCCGGTTGAAATAGTCAATGCCTCCGCCGGCAATAAAGTAAGTTCTGATATAGCCGTCTGTGGACACCACCACAAACTCATTGGTGGCCTCCAAAAAATAGACATCATCATTGTCTTCGGCCTCCAGCTTATGCAGAACATCCGGGTGGTTGATCACGGCATTGGCCGCTGCCACATACTCCTCTATCGTGGAAAAACCCATCTCAATCCCGTGCTTTTCATAGTGCTGGTTCAGCAGGCGCTCATTGCGGAAAGAATACGTCTCCCTTTGCCCATCCTCCGCCCAGCCGACAGACTGCGCATCCTCCAGAATGGCTTCCACTGTGCTGCCTGCTCCGGATTCCGAAACCTCGATACCTTCACAAGCACTGCCCTCCACATCCACTTCATTGACTTCCGTGACGTTCCCCGCCCCCGGTGCATCACGATCCGGACCCGGCAGCCCCACCGCGCCAACTATTACCAGTACAGCCACCGCCAGCACACTGCCCAGCAGGGTCTGCTTCTTTCCTCTTCCCGATGTATTCTCCGTCATCCTTATCCCCCACGGGCAATGCGAATCCAGCCGGCCTCGCCTTCCCCTTCTTCTCTCCAAAAGCTCAGTTGTCAGTCTCCTCAAACACCGATAGGATCAATATTTCCACACTCATCACATCATTCATGCGCCCGGTTTTTACCGCCTCTTCCGCCTCCACGCATCTGGTCAGCGCCCGGCGCAGTGTGGAGGATTTAAACCGGGATGCCTGGCTTAAATATTTGTTCACCGCAAAGGGGGGCACGCCCAGGCCGGATGCAATTTCCTTGTTCGACTGTCCCTTGCTCTTCATGGCCTTGGCCTGGAGCAGCAGGTTACACTGCCGGGCAATCAGAAAGAGAATCCGCATGGGAGGCTCCTTCAGCGTCAGCAGGTCGTAATACAACTCCAGTGCGGTCTTCCGGCGTTTTTCCGCAATGGCGGTGACCATGTCAAAGATATGGTTGGACACGCGGGTGGTACAGACCGCCTCCACGTCCTGGGGCTCCACCACTTCCCTGTCCATGCAGTAGCAGATCAGCTTCTCCAGTTCCATATAAATATTTTCCATGTCCGTGCCGGTTTTGTTCAGCAGCAGCAGGACCGTGTTTTCAGTGATCTTTTTCCCCTCTTTGCCCAGTATGCCCGCCACCCAACGCTTCAGGGTGTTCTCGTCCTGGGCCGCAAATTCCACCGCACAGCCCTGGGCCTGAACCGCCTTAAACAGCTTGCTGCGCTTGTCCACCTCCGTCTCGGTGAAAATCAGTACAGTGGACTCGTTCTGCGCCTTTAAATATTCCGCCATCTGCTCGCCGCCGGACTTAAACAAACCGCTGTTATCCAGAAAAATCACCCGCTGCTGCGCCAAAAAGGGCAGGGTCTCCGCCAGATCAATAATCTCCCCGACAGACACATTTCTGCCCTCGTAAAAATGGTTATTCATATTGTCATCCGGGGCGCACAGCGCTCCCTTTAGCTTGTCCCGGTACTGGCGCTTTAAGTAGCGCTCCTCCCCGTAGAGAAGGTACACAGGCCGGAACTGCCCCGATTTGATGTCATTTTGTATTCGCTGCATGGCGTCCTCTTTATCTATACTCACGAACAATTAGTTTTACTGCCCGGCCGGATGCTGTTTGATAGTTCCTTATATCCATATCCACAATAACACAGAATCCCATATTTTTCAACGGATTTTCTTGTTCCACAGATAGGCGCATTATCCCTTTTTCCGACCTGCTCTTCCATCAATTATCCAGTCGCTTTAATCACAGTTTACCATTTGAAATTCATCTATCAATTTTTGAACCCGCTCCTGGGCAAAAAAGTATTCTTCCACAGGATTGCGCAGCCAGTGCTGCATCACATCCGCATCTTTCAGTATCTCGTCCATCTCACTATGAACTTCCTTTTTGTTACTGTGCCTGCTGATGGCCTGGCAGATCAGATCAATCTCCTCCGAGGTAAACTCTTTGGTTTGCACCAGGATATCTCTGGCCTGAATACTGCTGCGCTGTGCATGATTTTCTCTTGCATTGTCCTTGTAGGCTGCAAAATCATGAAGCATTCCTGCAATCTCCGCCAGTTCCGCATATGCCCTGTCATGCCCTCTGTGGAGAGCAATCAGCGCACATGCCTGCCCCACCCCATATAGATGCACGAAACCGCATCTTGCGTCTTCTCTATCCTTACAGGCGTTCAGCATCCCGTCAACATATCGTCTTATTGTATCTATTCTGGTTAACTGCCGTTCGAACATCTCTTATTTCTCCAATCTGATTCGCATATTGATTTCTGAAAATAAAACCCAAAGTCCAACATCTTCTATATATTGCTATCGGGCCAGCTTAACCACATCCGGCACCAGCTTCCTCACCCCGATGTACAATGCCGCTCCCAGGCAGCCTCCCGCAAAGTTCAGGATCAGGTCGTCCACATCCACGCTGCGCCCGATAAAAAGTTGGCAGGTCTCGATGAAAACAGGCAAAGCCAGGCTGTGCAGCACCACAGAGAAAGCCTTCTGTTTTCTCTTCCGCAGCAGTACCAGACCAAAACCCCAGGGCATGAACATCACAATGTTCCCTACGATATTAACCATAAAAACATCCAGGGAAAAAAACTTGAAGCACCCGGAGATGGTACGAAACGGCACCGGATTGATCCCCTCGCCGCTCTCTAACCGTCCGGCAGCGGACTTTGCCATGGCAGCCGGAGCCTGGTACTGCCCCCGCAAGGCCAACGCCAACAGTCCCGCCATAAATGCCACGAACGCGGCCTCAATCCAGCCCCTGGCCGACTTCTCCCGCCAGGGCCTGCGCACCGGCAGGCAGACGGCCAGGACCGCAAGCATAATCGTCAGTAACTGTAAAACATACTTATGCATATCAGTCCCCCCTACATATTGCAACGGAGATTTGTCCCCGGCAGAGTACTTTGCTCTTTATACCTTGTCATCATATATCTCTTCCACAAATTCTCTGTGTCTCTTATGCCTTTCCATGCCGGCAGTTTTGTGCTGGTAATTTCTCTGTCCCCGGTTTTTTCTCGAACCAGCACTGCCGGCCCCATATCTTCCATATTGTATTCCTCATAGGGGGTCTGAGATCTCTTGCTGCAGAATGGACAGTCTGCCCAATATCCATGCAATGCCCGTTGCTGTCCGCCTGACGACGTTTTTAAAATGATTTCCCGGATTTAACTGAAAAATAGTGTCAATTCCCTTCTGTGCGTAAAGGGCAGCTATTTCTCCTGTGCGCTCCTGCACCGTTTTCATATAGGGGTTCCCGGTCCTGCACTCCCTGTCGCCAAGGGATAGATACACCTGCGTTATATCCCCTGCCATCTCATGGGCAGTGACGTATTCCCGAAATCCCGGAAACCAAAGCGATCCGGACACACTGGCAATTCTCGAAAAAAACGAGGTCCGGCAGGCGGCGTATATGGCAAACAGCCCTGCCAGAGAGTAGCCCGCAAGCCCCCTCCAGGAAACAGGCCCCTGCACCGCCTCCTCCGCTTTGGGGAGAATTTCCTCCGTCAATAGCCGCAGATACTCGTCCGCCCCTCCCGTGCAAGGGGGAACGCCTTCAGAGACAGGAGGCATCTCCCAGGGAGTCATGTCGTGGTGCCAGACCAGCCCGCTTACGGTCACAAGGGTGAAATCCGGACATTCTGTATCCCGCAGCTGCTGATATACCTGTTCGCCCTCCCCCTCAAAGGTATTCAGATATATAATGGGCCTGCCGGAAGCCAAGCCGGGATATACGGCAATTTCCTTGTCGGCTATTCGGAACTGAATTTTACGGCAGCCCTCTTTTTTCATGTATTCTTCCTCCTCCCTTCACCGGATCATATTACCCTACATTAACTTCACCTGCCGCTCCGCCGTCATCCCGCCCCCTCGCTTCTTTACTGTCTGTCGCAGGCGTGCGGGCGCTGTATATTCTCTTAAGGAGCCTGCTTGTTTCGTAGGACACCTGGTAGGTGCCGGGGCCTAAGTGACAGATTCCCTCCCGCACATCCGCAAACAAGGGGTTGGAAGGATCCTCAAAAGCCTCCTTTGTCACAAGGGGCAGTTGAGCCAGCCGGGATAATCCTCGTTGAGCAGAAGCTCATAGGCCAATAAAATCCACAAACGGGTATTCCCCGATCTCTTCCGCAATGATCCTGTCGTTTAAATTGAACCAGCTCCTGCATTTGTCCAGAATGATGGCATCGCTGGTTATGACATTCTCCAGAGTCTCCAAAGTGACATCTACATTGTGGATAACCTCCAGCTGCATTTCAAAGGGAAAATCCCCCAGCAGCGTTCCGATCTCTTCTTTCAGTCTCCCTGAGTTGGATACCGGGGAGTCCAGGTAGAACACCGCCTTGCCAATGCCGCTTTTCTCCAGCATCCTGCCTATCATCATAATCGCCTGCGGGGTCTTGTCAATCAGGCGGTATGAGCCTCTGAGGGCAGCCAGATCCCTGACGGTTCCGTCCATGCATTTCAGCAGCAGGGAGCCGGACAGGGCAACCTCCAGGGTGATGATTGTGTTAAAGCCGTCAATATGCACGACACTGCCTCTCGGGAGATCAGGAAGCTCCTTATTTTTTCTATCCGCTATGTTCTCCCGGGAGGATACAGCCCTCACCAGCGCCATTCTCTGCCGTTCTGACAGCAGATAGTGGTTACCCACAAACACAGATGCTCCTTTGATGGGATAACCCTGGTTCAACAGGTAGTACAGATTCTGCGCCGCCCTGTGTAGTTTGGAAACTGCGACTGCATCAAATTCTGTCTTATCACCGGGAACATAGCCCCTCTGTACGCTCTTGCACATAATGTCCTCCCGCTTTCTATACGGTGGTCTGGACAAAGGGGAAGTTGGATACCAATTCCTCGTCCATCTCCATCATGTTCAGTATCCTGCTGGCTGCTCCGGAGGGATGATTTTTGCCGGATTCCCACGCCTCCACCGTCTTGTCGGAGACCCCCATATAGCCCGCAAACAATTTCTGAGACAAACCTGTTCTGTTCCTGATAGCCTTGACCTCCTCGGCCTGATATTCCTTTACTGGCAAAACCGTTACAATGCGCCGGGGAAGCTTCTTCTCCCTGACATCCTCTACCGCCCCTGTCAATCCTGTTATGATACTCTCATACGCTCTGTTCATTACTCATACCTCCGTCTTTATATTTTGTTCCAGCTGATCTGGCACTTTTTTAATATGATTCCGTTCTTCATCCGTCAGGTTCTCTTTAACGCTCTTGGGATATACCGTGATCAGATATACCGTCTCCAGTTGCAGAAAATCTACATATACTCACGAGCGGTTAGATTTTCCTTCCCGCCCGGCGCATGACGCCCGATTATGCGGCATGTGCCGGGCCGGAATTGGAAAATCTTAGCGATCGTCAGTATAACGACTCTGGCACTGCCGCTTTGTCCTCGGTTTTCCAATGCAAAACGCATCCTTCGCCGTTTTCCGGTTCCCCGTATGACCGCACCAATCTGCGGGTCACTCATAATTTGAAGCTCCAGACGCCGTAAGTCATCATCATTTAAGCCCAAATTCTCCCAATTCTTTATAAACTCTCTGGTCTGTATAAAAGCTCTTGTCTTTCGTTTCTCTGTCCCTTTCCATTATGTTACCCTATTCAATAGGGTGTGTCAATACTAAATATTACTTATATTTTTCAACTTCAATTCTATTATGTATGTAACGCACAGTAATCGCACCGCTATCTGCCGTCTGCAAGGGCAGGCATCCCGCTCTTTTCAGTCGTTCAAGGGTTTCCTCATGGGGATGTCCATAGGAATTATCCGTTCCGGCTGAGATCAGGGCCAGCCTGGGCGTGGCAGTCTGCAAAAAGGCATCCGAGGTGGAATACCGGGAACCGTGATGAGCCACCTTGAGTACATCCAATCCTGCCAGGGACATGCTTTCCAGATATGCCGTCAGTTCCCTTTCCCCCTCTCCCTCCACATCCCCGGTGAGCAGCACCCGGAAATCCTTTTCCTCTAATAGGTAGCAGGCGGAGCCCGCATTGGCATCCCCGGCGTAACCCGCCTCGGGCCACAGGCAGGTCAGTCGGAAATCCCCCTGCTGCCAGCCCCTTCCCTGGGAGAGATACTCCACCCGGCAGCCCGCCTCCCGGGCCAGCAGCCGCAATTCCTCCAACTGCTCCGGCAAAGGCTCGGCCACCTGGGGCAGATACAGAGCCTTAAGCCGTATCCCCTTACTGTCTGAGAGCAGTTCCCTGACAGCGCTTATATGATCCTGGTCCCCATGAGACAGAAAGATACCGTCTATGGCACGAATTCCCTGATACTTCAGATAGGGGATCAACACATGCTCCCCCGCCCGGCTGCGGCTGGTGCTTCCCCCGTCAAACAGATAGGCCCGGCCCTGGGCAGTGCGCACAACGATGCAGTCTCCCTGGCCCACATCCAACATGGAAAGAGTAAAAACACTGTTCCTGCTACCCGTAAGAAGTATGACTGCTATAGTCAACAAAAGCAGGCAGACTCTGTATCCCCTATGCCGTGGGACTTCTGCGATGATGCCTCTATGGCCCGAAAGCACCTGACGAAGCATCCCCCTTTTTTCGTACCCATACTCTCTCCCAACTCGGATGGTACCCTTTGGCGATGAAGCCTCCCCATGTTTTCCACATCTCTTCAGCCATCCGACTGTAACAGTCAAAATCCCATAGTACCCGGCAATCTGCCATAGCCTTGGACAGCCGGTGATCCACAGATGGCCCGGCAGACCTTCGGCCAGACGGCATATCTCTTCATACAACCCAAGTATCCCCATTACCCCCCACCTAACAGGTAGCATGGCGGGAAAAATGATCAGGAGCAACCCTCCGGCCAGCAGCAGGCCCATCAGCGGCAGCACAATCAAATTCAACAGACTGCCATAGACTGGAATCTGATAAAAAAAGCAGAGCTGAATGGGCAATGTGGCCAGCGTAACGGACAGGCTGGCCAGCAGCCCTGTCAGCAGGCCACGGAGCAGCAATAATCCCTTGTATTCCCAATATCCCCTGCCTTTTTGACCCCTTTTTCCCTTTCCCGCATACGCATTGCATGCCGGACGTCTGCTGCGAAGCAGCCCTTCAAGCCTTGCGTTTACAGGCAATTCCAGCATCGGGGGATAGATCAGTCCCATTCCTGCCACTGCCCCGAAGGACAGCAGGAAGCCACAGTGGTACACCAGCCTGGGATTGTGGCATACCATTCCTGCCGCCAACACCCCCATGGCTGTCAGCATATCGTAGCGCTTACCCCATATTTCTCCCAGCATGCGGATCAGGTACATACCTATGGCACGGACTGCCGATATCCCCCAGCCCACCATACAGCCATAGAGCAAGATCATACAGCCTCCGGCCATGGCAGACGGCACGATAGGACAGCCGCACCGTCGCAGCAATCCGTAAAGCCCCATGCCCAGCAAGGTGATATGCAGCCCGGAAATAGCCAGCACGTGGGCGATTCCACTGTTTTGATATAATTCCTTCAGTCCCTGGTCCAGTCCGTATTTTTCCCCCAGCAGCATTTTGGCCAGGACGGATGCCTCTCTGTTTGGGAGCGCCCGGCAGAGTCTTTCCTTCAGGATATGCCGGAGGCGCAGCAGCGCCTCCCTGATGTGCCACTGTCTGCTATCGCTGCCCAGAAGTCTGGCCTGCTTGAGCCGCCCTGCCACGCCGGTAATCAGGTTGTACTCTGCATTGTCCCACTCCCCCGGATTGGTGGCGTGCTGATAAAGCTCCAGCCGGCCCTGAACTGCCACCCGGCTGCCAAGGCTGATTTGCTCCCACAGCTGCCATACCTCCGCTTCGTTCCCCGCCGTCCTCTCTGTGGATACGCCCTCACTGTTCGTCCGGTTTGTGGCTAACAGACATAGCAGCCTGTCATTTACTTTTTGTGCCGAATTGTCCGGAACAGATACTCCGTCCCATGATCTCGTATCAGATGATACGGTAACAGATTTCAGATAAAGAACCAGAATTTCTTCGCCGTACAGAGTACGGACTTCCTTCTCATATACCTGGCCGATCACAGTCATTGGCTGTCCCCCACGGGACTGCTCTTCCCCGCAGTACTGCCGGGAGAACTCTGATTCCCAGGGCGGCGGACAAGCCAGCCGCTGCCAGAGAACAATGACTGCAATCAGAGCCAGGCAGCCGCATAAAAGCGGTCTTCGCATTCCTCTCAATCATGCTCCGATCCGCCCGCTTTGCGCAGGCAAATTAATGTATACTATACTCACGAGCGGTTAGATTTTCCTTCCTGCCCGGCGCATGGTGCCCGCTTACGCGACATGTGCCGGGCAGGAATTGGAAAATCTTAGCGCTCGTCAGTATAACTCCCATTTGTCCGCTTCAGCAGGCACTCAAATCAGGATAGTGAAAATCCCTTCCACCCTATTCCAAGGTCGTTACAATATCCAAATTGCGT
This sequence comes from uncultured Lachnospiraceae bacterium, assembly GCA_947176785.1. GTDB lineage: Bacteria > Bacillota > Clostridia > Lachnospirales > Lachnospiraceae > Acetatifactor. The sequence continues at coordinate 10,443 of CAMWSA010000022.1, read as the reverse complement.
TCAAAATATGTGGTCAGACTGTATTTTTCCCTGTATGTGCCGGAATTGTCCCCATTGACGGATATCTGGACCCGGTTTATGTGGCTCAACTCCGCCAGGGAGTTGGTGATAGAATAGATCGTCACATCTGCCGTTACATTGTAGGGCTGTGTCAGAAAGGTTTCATCCAGATTGACATAGCATACCCCGTCCCTGGTGGTCACGCTGGCCACCTTGGTGGATGGGTTGATCGTGGGGTACAGCCCTTCCCTGCTTGGCCCTTTTATCAACTCCTCCACAATCAGCTTTTCCGGAGAGATATTGGTGCTGTACTCCCTGGTACGATTGGCCGCGATCAGCCGTTCTCCCGCCTCATTGGCAAAATACAGCTTCAGCGTGATCTCCTCGTAAGTGTTGATGGCATTGCCGTCATTTTCCACGAACTGATCCCTGTTCATAGCAGATATGATATTTCCCAGAGAATCCAGCAGGGGATTGCCGTTCACTGTTATGGACACGAAGTTGATCTGGGACAGTTGGGTCAATGTCCTCACTATAGCCGCCCTCACCAATACCTCCGTGGTTGTTGACAGACTATTATAGTTTTCTGTCATATCCAGATGCACCTTACCCATGTTTACATCCACACTCTGTACCTGGAATCCCATGTTAAGGGGAGCCTTGTACTCCAGCTTCGCCGGAGTGGTTGCCAGTGCGTTCAAAAGCTCTGTCACCTGGCTCTCCAAATCGTCAGCCTCCATATAGTGTTCATGCATCTCTATCTTAGTCTCGGAGTTGCTCACATAGTATACCGAATAGATCCTGGACTGATCCACCTGCTCGCTATTGCAGGCCGCAAGAACAAACAGGCAGATCAGTGTCAGCAGCACCGCCGTAATTCGTTTCATTCTGCTCCTCCTATTAAGAGTTCCGCATGTTCCCTGCAAGTTCCCTTCCCCTTTATTGCGCAATATTGTTCAAGGGAATCTTTGCCAAAAAGGTAGAACCCTCCCCCTCCGTGCTGGTCACCGTGATGGAACCTCTGTGCATCAGCACGGCGTTCTTGGTGATAGCCAGCCCCAGGCCGGTACCTCCGATCTCCCGGGAATGGGATTTGTCCACACGGTAAAAACGCTCATAGATCTGCGCCAGAGAGTCTTCGGGGATACCGATGCCTGAGTCACTGACTTCAAAAGTAAAATACTGATGGTCTGCGTCCAGAACAACCTTGACCCAGCCATGTTCCTTGTTGTACTTAATGGCGTTCTCCACCAGATTGGACATCACCAGCGTCATTTTGACCTCATCCACCTCGGCCGTCACAGGACGCACGCTCTCAAATACCACCTCCACGTCCTTCTTCCGGGCAATGGGGCGCAGACGTTTTAAAATCAGTTCCGTCAGGTCATTGATATTGACAGATGTAATATTCAGGGCGGATACCTTCTTATCCATTTTGACCAGGGTCAGCAGATCCGTGATAATACGGTTCTCACGGTCAATCTCCGACACAATGTCTTCCATAAACTCCTGATATAACTCCGCAGGCACATCCTCCTGCACCAGCAGGGAATCCGCCAATACCTTCATGGAAGTCAACGGTGTCTTCAACTCATGGGACACGTTGGATACAAACTCCTGCCTGGAATCGTCAAGCACCTTCATGCGCTGAAGCATTTGATTGAATGCCTCCACAATATGCTCGGTTTCCGCCAGATCCGGCACGGAAATGCTCTCATTGCTGTATCCCGCCTTCACATCGTTGATCGCCCTGGTAACCCGCTCGAAGGGCCTGGTCAGCACAATGGACAGGATCAGGGCAATGGTGACAATGACCATAATCATCAACGTCTCCAGAATCATGGCCTTACGGCTTAAAACCGTCATTGTTTCCATAATATAGTCTGTGGAAATGCTGGTCAGCATCACACCCTTTACCCGGGGATCAGGGCCTGCTGTGACAGCCCCTCCAGCCTCCTCCCCACCGGTATTCCGATTGTCAATAATAGGAATGGTTATCTCAATATACCCGTTCTGGGCATCATAATTGGAAAGGCTCTCCCCCATGAAGCATTTGATCACTTCCTCCGAGATAATCGTCTTTCCCTCACTGATTGCGTATGTATCTTTGACAATCCGCAGATTCCCGCTGATAATCTGTACCCGCCCGTCATACAGATTGGACAGCATCTCCAGTTCCGCATTGATCACCCTGGAACTGCTGGTATTCGAATATTCCATGCTGAGCGCCGTGGTACTTCGCCTGTTCAGATAGTCCTCATTGATCAGGTGATCCGCAATGACTCTCAGCTGGCTCTGTACGGTGGCCGTCCGAAGTTCCACCGCCCGCTTCTCGTAATTTCTCATGATTCCATAGCGCATGGCTACACTGGGGATTATCCCCACTACCAGCACAATCAGAAATATCCTGACCCGCAGGCTGCGGATGTTGAGATACTGATGATAAAATTCTTTTATTTTTGCAATATAATTATTCACCATGGCTTATACATTATAAAAATAGTACCCTACTCCCCACTTCGTATGCACATACTGCGGTTCACTGGGATTGCTCTCTATCTTCTCGCGCAGTCTCCTGATATGTACATCCACCGTCCGCACGTCACCGGGATAATCGGATCCCCATACAATCTTCAGCAGCGCCTCCCTGCTATACACCTTGTTGGGATTGGTCATAAGCAGCTCCAGCACCTCAAATTCCTTGGCGGTCAGACCAATCTCCCTGCCGGCAATATAAGCCCGTCTTCCCTCACAGTCCAGGCGCATTTCACCGCTTACCAGATCCTTATGGGCTTCCGCCTGTCCCCGCTTGGGTTCTACGCGGCGCATAATGGCCTTGATCCTGGCCTTTACCTCCAGGATGTTAAAGGGCTTGGTAATATAGTCGTCCGCGCCATACTCCAGCCCCAGTATCTTATCCATGTCATTATCCTTGGCTGTCAGCATGATAATCGGAACATTGGAAAACTCCCTGATCTGTTGGCACACCTCAAACCCCGTCAGCCTGGGCAGCATGATATCCAGCAAAATAATATCATAGTGGTTGGCCCGGGCCAGTTCCAGCGCCTCCTCCCCATCGTAGGCACAATCCACCAGCATCTCATCCTGCTCTAAACTAAACCTGATTCCTTTCACAATCAGTTTCTCGTCATCCACTACCAATGCCCTTTTTGCCGCCATTCCTTCAACCGTCCTTCCCCTCTTGCTCAATCTACCGTTATCTTATCCCTGATCTTCTCATAAGTGCTTTCTTTGATGCCCGGCACCTGCATAATCTCTTCCACAGACCGGAAGCCGCCGCTTTTCTCCCGGTAGGACAGGATATCCGCCGCCCGGCTCTCACCGATTCCGGGCAGGGTCTGAAGTCTGCCCGCATCCGCCGTATTCAGGTTGACCAGCCCGCCGTCCGTCTCATCGGCCTCCACCGCCTCATCCAGGGCCGGAATGTACAGCTTCTCTCCGTCCCGTAACACTGCGGCCAGATTCACCGCCGCCTGAGATGCCTCATCGGCAAGTCCGCCTGCCGCCTCCACCGCCTCCCAGGCACGGCTTCCCTCGGGCAGCATCACCACTCCCGGCTGGCGCACCTGACCGCAGACATGCACACAAATCTGCCTGCCAGCCTCCTCCATGGCTGCCTGACCGGGCCCTGACAGGGACTCCTGCCCTTCTATAGGTGTATATCCCTTTACAGGCTCATCCGAATACCCATCCATATTCTGCGCATACATTTCATCCGCCGATTCCCGGTCAAAATACAGGGTCTCTTTGCTGCGACTGCAGCCGTTTAAGACCAGCGACATCCAAAAGCACACAAGAATTAATTCATACTTTATTTTTCTCATCATAGTTCCTTTCCCTTTTCTGGCGGTACTCGGAATGCCTCTCTATGCTGATAGATTTATTGTATAGGAAGTATTTTCCCTTGACAAGTGGGAAATATTTAAAAATTGCTTAATTTTCTTCCTGCTGTCACTTCCACTTAAAAATGATGACTCCGGCAATCGCTATTGCCATGCCCACGGCTTTGCGCCACTCCCAGGGCTGTTTCTCCACGCCGAACCACCCCAGCAGTTCAATCACATAGGCCACCAGCAGCTGAGCCACCACGATCAGCATAACCGCCCGGGCCGGCCCCAGGGTATCCATACTTTTTATGACGGTATAAGTGATAAACGCGCCGATGGCACCGCCCAGCAGCATATACTTTGGCTCCACCTTCAGCGGTGCCAGAAGACTGCTTCTGTCCGTGGTCAGCCATGCTCCCAGACAGACCAGCAATGCCGTAAACTGCACAAAGGCACTGGCTACCCATATGCTGGAGCTTTTCGTCACCTGGGTATTAAATACTCCCTGGACACTCATAAGTGCGCCCGATATCAGGGCAATAAAAAAACCAATCATCCTGCTCCTCCTATTGAGATCCCTTGCTCTCCGGTCCCGCATATTCCCTGGCGGCTCACAGGAATGGCGGATGCTGTCCGGGCATCCCAGCCTCATTCGGTGCGCCATCCGGGAATATGCTGTTGCTGTCGGAGTTGTGCCGACTCCCACGATCCTCGTGTATAACAAGTGCTAAGATCTTCCAATTCCTGCACGCCCCATGCTGCATCATTATAGCAGACGACATATGTCGGAGGCTTATGGCAGCATGTGACATGCAGGAAGGAAAATCTACTCGCTCGTGGTATAGCAATAGGATATCCTGATGATTGGTTCCATATGCGGAAAATATTCAGTTTTTGACAAGCTGTGTGCGCATCTGCCGGTCCAGCTGTTCCACCATGCTGCTCACATCCTCCCCGTTCCACACTCTGGCAAAAAGCACCTCCAGCTGAATCCAGTAATTGCTGGCCTCCATCAGCTTGGGAAGGGGCATGCTGTTCTCATACTCGGCCAGAAATATCTGCAATGCGCCGTTTTCCTGATTCACAGTCCTGTTGGCCGACGCCTTACCCGTATGCTCATACAGGTTCTCCGCATAGCCATCCACCAGGTAGGCGGCAAAGGCGTTGGCCAACTCCTGATGCTCCGAATAGCCGTTGATGGCCACCGCGCTGGTCACTGACATGGACCTGCCCGCCAGTTCGCCGCTGGGATCCGGCATCAGGGCCACGCCGTAATCATAGGGAAAACTCCCCTCCTCCCGGGCCTGGGCCAGAATCGCCGCCGCATCTGTGGTGGCAATGGTAAATACCAGCTTTCCCTCTAAAAAATCCTGCAATACCGAATCATAACTCACTGTGGAGGAATCAATGGAAAAGAACTGATTCAAGCTCTGGTAAATTCCCAGGCTGTCAATGGCTTCCTGATTGTAAATATCAATCTGGCCCCTGTCGTCCCCTGCTTCTCCTCCCATATTCATATAATTGCCTACAAAATAATAATTATAAAAGATATCCGAAACATCCCATGAAAAAATACCTTCCACCGTCTCCGGGGGATCAAAGCTGTCCGCTATCTGCAGGATATCGCTCACCGTGGCCGGAATTGCCCGGTCAAAAAACTGCTGCGTCCGCAGCGCCAGGGTTTCCTCGTCATATACCACCAGGGAATTCTCCTCCTCCGGAAGCTCGTCCAGTTCCTCAAACTCCCCCTCTTCCCCGTCGACGCCGCCTGCCGTATCCGCCCTGCCAGCCTGCTGCCGTGCCCATTCATACAGATAGGTCTCGTTGTAAAGCAAGGCGCTGGTCTCATAGTACAGGGGATATGCCACCTGCTTGCCATGATAAGTCACCGCCGACAGCGCCGCCTTGGGAAAATGGGCCTCATCCATCACGCCGGCCGCATCCTCCACCGGCACCGCCAGTCCGGCCAGATAGGCTTTCTCCAGCAGTTCATGGCTGATCAGATAAAGGTCCGGCATCGCCGGAGATTCCGCTTCACCGTTTAAGGTAGCCCTGTTTATAGTCTCCAGATAATCACTCTCCGCCCGGTAGTAGGGAAGTACCCGCACATTATGGGCATCCCCAAAAGCCACAGCCGCCCTGCTGATATAATCCGTCAGCGCTTCATCTCCGTACCAGATACGGATTGTCTCCTTTTGGTTCAAAAAAGCCAGCGGGTTCTCCTGCTCATCCTCACTGTCCCAGTCAATCAAGCTGCCGGCATAGAGTCCCACCGCCAGCGCCCCCACCAGCAAAACCGCCACAATTCTCTTGGTAAAATGCATATTATCCTCATTCCTGCATATCGCAGGCTTGCCTGTGCCGAACTTGCGATACTGCGTTAATCAGTATTCGGAAGTGGAAATTCCAAACCTTCCTTGCTCCTGCATATCGCCGGCCTTGCCTGCGATATTATACCGATCAGTATTTAGAAGCGAAGCTTCTAAACGCAACACTCCTCAATACAGCTGTCCAATATCTCTATCATGGCATCCACATCCGCCCTGCTTATAACCAGTGCCGGTACAAAACGTATGATATGGGTGCCCGCATTGATCAAAATCAAACCTTTATCAAGAGCCCTGTTAATGATATCTCCAACGGGCTTGCGGAATACCAATCCCTGCAGCAGCCCCACTCCCCGATGGGTTTCAATGCAGTCGTGCCTGCGGGTCAACTCCTCCAGCCGCTCGGCCAGATAGGGGCCTGCCTCCCTCACGTTCTCCAGCACCTTCTGCTCCTCAAATAACTCCAGCACCTTACAGATCGCCGCTGCTGCCAGGGGATTACCGCCGTAGGTGGTGCCATGGTCTCCCGCTGTCAAAGAGTTCTGTGCCACTTTTTCCGTCATCAGGAAGGCTCCCACAGGCACCCCGCAGCCCAGTGCCTTGGCCGTGGTCATGATATCCGGCTTCACGCCAAAGCGCTGCCATGCATACATATAGCCGGTACGGCCCATGCCGCACTGAATCTCGTCCAGGATGAGAAGGATATCCCTCTCGTCGCAGAGCCTGCGCAGTTTTTTCAGGAAATCCTCCCCGGCGGGATAGATGCCGCCCTCCCCCTGGACTGTCTCCAGGATGACGGCGCAGGTCTTGTCCGTCACCTGGGCAAGCACACTGTCATAGTCGTTCAAAGCGGCAAAACGGATATTTCCGATCATGGGGCCGAAAGCCTCACGGTATTTGGGGTTTCCCGTCACGGACAGCGCTCCCATGGTCCTGCCGTGGAAGGAATGCTCCATGGCAATGATCTCATGATCCGTACAGCCGTCCTTCAGATATGCATACTTTCTGGCCGCCTTGATGGCTCCCTCCACGGCCTCGGCCCCGGAGTTGGTAAAAAAGACCCGATCCATACCGGATACTGCCTTGATCTTCCTGGCCGCCTCAATGGCAGGCACATTGTAATAATAGTTGGAGGTATGGATCAGCTTGTCAATCTGGTCTTTCAACGCATCATTATATGCCTTATTATTATAGCCCAGGGCAAATACCGCGATTCCGGATACAAAGTCCAGGTAGCGTTTCCCCTCCATGTCATAGAGATATACGCCATCGCCCTTTTCCAGCACCACCTGATAACGGTTGTAGGTATGGAGCAGCGCCTTTTCCGCCTCGTCTATATATTCCTTCATCATTGGGGCATTCCTCCGATCTCTTCGTCATCAACAATGGCTGTGCCCACGCCATTGTTGGTGAAAATCTCCAGCAGCAGGCTGTGGGGTACCCGGCCATCCAGAATATGTACCCGGTTTACGCCGCTTCGGATGGCGGAGGTGCAGTTGCCCAGCTTGGGCAGCATGCCGCCGCCGATAAATCCGCCGCTTATCAGTTCATCCGCATCGGATGCAGACAAACGGGAAATAAAGCTGGACTTATCATTGATATCCTTGTACAGCCCCTCGATGTCCGTCAAAAATACCAGCTTGTCCGCCCCCACAGCCTTGGCAATGGCACAGGCGGCATCATCAGCATTGATATTATAGGTCCGGAACTGCTCATCCAGCCCAATCGGGGCTACAATGGGCAGAAAATCCTTCTCCAGAAGGTCATAAAGCACCTTGGGATTCACCTCTGTAATATTGCCCACAAAGCCGATGTCCTGGCCGTCCGCATATTTTTTCTCCACGGTGAGCAGGCCGCCGTCCTTTCCGCTGATACCAACGGCCTTGACCCCCAGTTCCTGCACCATGGTCACCAGATCTTTATTCACCTTGCCCAACACCATCTCCGCAAGCTCCATGGTCTCCGCGTCGGTGACACGCAGGCCACCCACAAATTTGGCCTCCTTGCCCACCTTGCCCACCCAGCGGCTGATCTCCTTGCCGCCCCCGTGGACGATGATGGGCTTGAAGCCCACCAGCTTTAAGAGAGTCACGTCCTTGATGACATTTTTCTGCAATTCCTCGTTGCTCATGGCGCTGCCGCCGTATTTGACCACAATGATCTTGCGGTTGAATTTCTGAATGTAGGGCAGTGCCTCAATAAGGGTCTCCGCCTTATGCATCACCAGTTCCATATCCTTTTCCATGTGCATCAATATTCCTTCCTGCAAATTTTGTTTCTCTTCCATTCTGCCGTCACCGTTCCCGGCAGGACAATTTTTCTCTGCTCCGGCATGTGAAAAACCTTTGCGCAATTACGTATGCCCATGGCCTCCTCACTTTGCCAGCGCCAGGGCAAGCTGCTCCAACTGTTCCCGGCTGGCGGCATTCAAGGTTGATTTGATTGTCACAGTGGGCTCTGCAGTCACACAGTCCTTAAAACCCTCCACATACTCCTTCATCAGCTTACCGGCCATGGGTGCCCAGGAGCCGTTCTCCAAGATTCCTATTGTTCTTTTCTGAAAATTTTTCAGTTTCAGGTGATATAGGAAATCCGCCATGCAGGGGAATAATCCGCCATCGTAGGTTGCCGCCGCCAGCACCAGCCTGTCATAGCGGAAAGCATCCTCTATGGCTTTTGCCATATCATCCCTGGCCAGGTCGAACAGGAACACTTCCTGTCCTTTTTCCTTAAGCAACGCTGCCAGTTCTTTGGCCGCTGCCGCCGTATTGCCATGGATGGAGGCATAGGCGATGGTAACACCCTCATCCTCCGGGCGGTAACTTGACCAGATATCATATTTTTCCAGATAATGTGCCAGATTCTCCTTCAACACCGGGCCGTGCAGGGGGCAGATGGTCCGGATGTCCAGCGCCGCCGCTTTCTTCAGCAGGGCCTGCACCGGCGCCCCGTACTTGCCCACGATGTTTATGTAATAGCGGCGTGCCTCGTCGTCCCAGTCTTCCTGCGTGTCCAGCGTGCCGAATTTGCCGAAGCCGTCCGCAGAGAATAATATTTTTTCCGCACTTTCATAAGTCACCATGACCTCCGGCCAGTGTACCATGGGGGCCAGGTAAAAATGCAGGGTATGGCTGCCCAGGGACAGGGTATCCCCCTCCCTGACCTCCACCTTTCTGGCGCTGAAATCCAGGGTAAAAAACTGGGGGAGCATGGCAAAGGTTTTGGCGTTGCTCACCACCTTAAGTTCCGGGTATTTCTCACAAACCCTCTGGATATTGGCGGCATGATCCGGCTCCAGGTGGGATACCACCAGGTAGTCCGGCTGGCGGCCCGGAAACCTATGCTCCATCTCCTGCTCCAGATTGGCAAGCCACTGCTCCGTAACCCTGGCATCCACAGTATCCATAATGGCGATCTTTTCATCCACAATCAGATAGGAATTGTAAGATACCCCGTCAGGCACCAGATACTGGCTCTCAAACAAATCAATGTCATGGTCGTCACAGCCGATATAATGCACGGCCTCTGATATATTCACTTTGCTCATATGAATCCTCCCGATTATACTCACGAACAGTTAGATTTTCCTTCCTGCACGCCGCATGTATCATTCTACTTCAATCCTTTTTTCATTCCTGAAAAGCCGCAGACTAACCCTATGAGCGGTAATCCGCATTAATTTTTACATAATCATAGCTTAAGTCACAGCCCCAGGCCGTAGCCTCCGCATCTCCCATATGCATATCCGCCACTACCGTGACCTCCGGAGCCGAGAGTATCCTGGTTGCCTCCTCCTCACTGTAGGAAACGGGATTGCCCTGGCTGTATACCACGGCCTTTCCCGCCTCACTCCGGAACCACAGATCCACCTTGTCCGGGTCAAAGCTTACGCCGCTGTATCCCAGGGCGCACAGGAAACGTCCGAAATTGCAGTCATGGCCGTAGATCGCCGCCTTGCTCAAGGAGGAGCAGATCACGGACTTAGCCAATATGCGGGCATGTTCTTTCGTGTCTGCGCCTATCACTTTGGCCTCGAACAAACAGGTCGCCCCCTCGCCGTCCCCGGCCATTTTCCGGGCCAAATAAGTGGTAATAAAGTCCAGTGCCTGGCAGAAAGCGTCATAGTCCGCCCCCTCGCCGTTTATCTCCGCGTTGCCCGCCTGGCCGTTTGCCAGCACCAGTAATGTGCCGTTGGTGGAGGTGTCGCCGTCCACCGAGATCATGTTGAAAGACTCCGCCACCGTGGCGCTGACCGCCCGCTGCAGCAT
>CAMWSA010000021.1 GCA_947176785.1 uncultured Lachnospiraceae bacterium | reverse complement strand
TTCAATGGTATATCCAACTCCCCATACGGTTTTGACGAATCTCGGATTTTTGGCCGGCTCGTTCAGCTTTTCCCGCAGCCTGCCGATATGAGCCATGACCGTGTTGTTATTTTTGTAATATTTCTCTCCCCAGACGGCCTCAAACAATTCCTCCGAGGGAACCACGGTGCCCTGATGGCTGCAAAGATACCAGAGCAGGGAGAACTCTATGGGCGTAAGCTGTAGTTCCTCCCCAAACAAAAAGCACCTGTGGGAGTCTCGGTTGATGGTCAGCCCGCGGATATCGTACTCCTGCTGTCCCTCCGGCCATCCGGCAACGGAAAAGTTATACTTCATATATCGCCGCAGCTGTGTCTTTACTCTGGCTACCACCTCCAGCGGATTAAAAGGCTTCGTGATATAGTCGTCCGCCCCGATGGTAAGCCCCATGATCTTATCGCTGTCCGCCGTTCTGGCTGTGAGCATAATGATGGGATAAAAAAATTTCTCCCGGATCTTCCGGCAGATCCGGAACCCGTCCATGTCCGGCAGCATCACATCCAGTATGGCCAGATCCAACTCCGTATTTTCAACGCACTTCAGGGCATCTCTGCCGGTATAAAACTTATGCACCGTATAGCCGTCGTTTGCCAGATACACCTCCAGCACGTCCGCAATCTCTTTCTCGTCGTCCACTACCAGGATTTGTTTGCTCATCTTTTCACCGTTTCCTTCGCTTTGCCCAAAGCCCGGGCAGATCATTGTCCCTTTACCCGCGACAGGACTCCTTCTCCTGCTATGATCATAGCAGAAGCATCCATGATCTTTCTGCGTTTTCTCTGTGGACTTTCTTACATTTTTCCTACAAAAAGGGCAGCCGGAGCATTTCTCCGGCGGTTCTGCATACTAACCGCCATGATTCCGCTCTGCGGAATCTCAAATCTGTGCGGAGAATGCCCGTATTTTGGGCATTCTCCTGTGTGAGACTTAGTACTTCTCCACAAAACAGCCTCTGCTGTGAGTTGGACTTGCACGGCAAGTCCCAGAAGTACTTCTCACCCTAACTCCTATCTGCCCGCTTTAGCGGGCATTCAATTCAGGATGGTGAAAATCCTTTTTCACCCTAACTCCTATCTGCCCGCTTTAGCGGGCATTCTATTCAGGATGGTGAAAATCCTTTTTCACCCTAACTCCCATCTGCCCGCTTTAGCGGGCATTCAATTCAGGATGGTGAAAATCCTTTTTCACCCTAACTCCCATCTGCCCGCTTCAGCGGGCATTCTATTCAGGATGGTGAAAATCCTTTTTCACTCTGATTCTGTTTCAATACAGGCTGTTTTTGCACTTTACATTTTGGAATAAAGATATTGACAATTATATCGGCATCCGATATAATTATATCGACAACCGATATATCGGTTCCCGAAGCTTTCGATCCTGCACAGGATGCTTTCCCGGTTGACCCGGGGCAGAGGAGGTGATTAAATGACCAATTCCGCATTGACAGAGGCTGTGTACTACATATTGCTGTCTTTAGTACAGCCCCTGCACGGATATGGCATCATGCAGAATGTGGAGCAGCTGTCCGGCGGGCGGGTAAAACTGGCTGCGGGCACACTCTATGGTGCCATCAATACGCTGTTTATGAAGGGCTGGATTACCGCCCTGCCCGGCGAGAGAGACAGCAGGAAAAAAGAGTATCTGATTACGGCGCTGGGAAAAGAGATGCTGTGCGCCGAAATCATGCGCCTGACGGAGCTTATTGAAAACGGAATCAAAATATTGGGAAATGATTTGGATCTCAAATAGAGACAGCCCTTTTACCAATGGCGCACAGAGCCGGCAGGAAGTGCGCCGTGCTTAAGGGACAAAATTCCTGCATAATGATAATGCCAGTATACAGGGAAATCCCGGACATGCAGGCAGGGCAATGTGAGAAAAATGAAGACAATATGGAGAATTCCAGGAAAGGTGGTAATGTATGAGACAGATAGTACACAAATTATTTTGGATCTGGGATTATGAAAAGGAGGAGGCATGGCTGAACGAGATGGCGGCGAAGGGTTTCAGTCTTATCTCTGTCAAATTACTGGCCTACGAATTTGAGAATACAATGCCCGGGGAATACCATGTGTGTTCACAGATTCTGGAACACTCCCGACGCCACCCCGAGACGGAGAATTATATTCGTTTTTTGGAGGAGACCGGCGTGCAGCATGTGGGCACATATATCCGGCAGGCATATTTCCGTAGGAAAACCTCCGAAGGGCAGCTTAATCTGTTTTCCGACAATGCCTCCCGCATAAAGCATATGAACCAAATCATAGCATTGCTTGCCGCTCTGATATGCCTGAATCTCTTTAATGCCTGCTTAAATATTTTTAATTATGTGATATACCGGCATCCTCTCAGCCTGTTTGGCACCACAATATGCTTCTTTCCCATTGTGCTTCTGAGTATCGGGATCACAAAGCTTTCACTTAAAGTAAAAAAGCTGAAAAACGAGCAGCAAATCTTTGAATAACGCCGGTGAAGCTCCGGAAATCCCATTGTTGATTTCCGGAGTTATCCCGTCTGTATTTTGGCGAGAAGAGCTTCCTGCAGTACCTGGGAAAAATTCAGGCCCCTGGCCGTGGCGGCTTCATTCATCCACTGGGGGATGCTCAGGGTTTTCTTGACCGCCCGTGAGTTGGTGCGTCTTTTATAGGCGAGCATATCAAACTCAAATATGACCAGAAACGCGTCCGCCCCCGGCGCGACCGCCCTGGGATCAGAACCCACAGGAAGGGGCCGCTGCTGTTTTTCATAAGTGGACACCGCCAGTTCAAGTGCATCCGCGGCCATTTCATAAGCCTGTGTCAAATCATCGCCCTGTGCAAGACATTCCGGAATGTCCGGAAAGGAAACCGTGAAGCTGCCCTCTTCCGCTATGCGGAATACTGCGGGATAAAATAATTTCTCCATAATACGCCTCCATTGGGAATATAATTGTTTTCGCTAAAAAGAAAAAGAGAAAACACAGATCCGGCATCTACAGATGCGAATCTCCTGTTTTCTCTCTGCTATTGTAGTTTAGTGTATGCTGTTTCTGAGAATATGTCAAGTTCTTTTTCACGGTTTGTTCGTGATTTGCCCGTTGACTATATCCTTAGTTCTTCCCGGCCTGTCATTTTCTGCCGTCCCTCTCCTGCCGTGAATCCAGTCCATGCCCGGATTTTCCGCCATGGCCTGTAAGCCGGGCCGTGGCGTCTCCCCTGCTGTCACCTGCCTTTCCGAAACGCCGGTACCCATTGCCATGAACAATTGTCCAACTTCAGAATGTATGCCGGCTCCTTTGTATCATCCTCATAAATATAGTAAATATCCCAGCTTCCATGCGTAACATAAATATCTTCATGCTCAATTCTGCCCTGCCTGTCAAAATAGCAGTCCCATGTCGTATACCAGGTGCCGAAAATATATCCGTTGTGCCGGTAGAAACGACTTTTCAGATTACCGTTGTCATAATATTCATAGTCAATCCACAGCACTGTGCCGGGCTCCGGGTTATTTTCCACCAGGTCTGTCAGGATTCCGGTGGCATCATAATGTGTGATCCGTCCCTGGACATCATACTCCGTATTCTCTTTAAAATCTTCTGCCTCGCCGGACCCGTTGGTGCCGTCAACAGCCAACGGTTTCAGATAATCTTCCAGAATACCGTTCTCCTGGCTCTCCTGCAATCCCTCGAAGACAAATCCATACATTCCCGTAGTGGCAAAAGTGCTTGGATCCCGCTCATAATAGCGGATTCCGCATCCCCGCTGCGCTGTCTCATCATAGTAAAGGGTCAGCCGCTTCTGACCATCCGGGAGTGAGTACGTAAAGAAAGGCTCCGTCCCTCCAAATCCGTTTGCCGCCGCAAAATCCGTCTCGCTTGGGTACCAGCAGCCTTCCCCCCAGTGCTCCTCCTGCGCAAAGACATAAATTCCGGAATGTGTCATTTCCTCCCCCCGGGCCGCAGTCAATAAATCCTGGCCCTGCGTGTCCTCCGTATCCGCATCCCCTGCCGCCCCCCGCTCTCCCACCTGCTCTTTTTGGGCTTCTTCCTCCTCCGCTTCCGCCGTGTCTTCCAATGACTCCGACACATCTGCCGGTAAAAAGGCACAGCCTGTCAAAAGTAAAATAGCCATGCATACAGCCGCTGTTTGCTTAATTTTCATATTCCCCTGCCCCCTTATATAGAATATAGCCTCTTGGAATCTCTAAGCCCTATTTCATGGGGCTTCTAATATTCCAGTCTTATGGATTCCCCCACTTATTACGGATCATACGAATCAAAAGCCGCCATTTTCCGCCAAAAGATTCGGAGAGACTAAATAATCAATTGTATATACATTGGCTTTACGTACTTTAACGCGCAAGCCGTTCATAAAAACAATACATAGAATACCATACTTACCAGACCTTACTCCTGTCATCCCCTATGCGCATTCTGTTCGGAAGGGCCCTCCTCATTGTACCATATATCTTGTGTAAAATCATTTCCAATATGTTTTTAACCTGTACTGCAAATTTATGCTGGTAAATTTGTGCCGAATATGTTAGACTGTAACTGCAAAGAAACAGTACCTGTGTCTTTGTATACTAAAAACAGGAGGTCCAGCAATGCGGAGATAGTCTATGAACAGTTACTACACAGAGATTCCGGCGTTACAGCTTACTTTTTTGGCAGGCTGTGTTCTTTGTGTAACCGTTGATAGATATCTGGGCATCTGCTTTATCCTGTGATGACGGGCATATTGTGCCTGTGACATAGCGTGCGCATGTAGAATCTGCTTTCGGTTACATAATAAGGCCGGAGGCAGTTTTTTGATGCGGGACTCCTGATGCCCTTCCAATACCCGGAGCGAAAACCGGCACTGCCGGCTATCTTTCCGCCCGGTATTGGCAAGGCCTGCAGGTGTGGAGTCCTCAATTTGGAGGTGTCTATGTTACAGGTAAAGAATTTAAACGTTTATCACAAAAAGGATCTGCGCCCTCTGGCGTCGGAGCTCTCCTTTACACTAAACGACGGGGATAAGGCCGCCATCATCGGCGAAGAGGGAAACGGCAAGTCCACCCTGTTAAAGCTGCTGTATAACCCGTCCCTGGCGGAGGATTATGCGGAATATGATGGCGAAATCATCAAAAACCATGTGGTCTGTGGCTATCTGCCCCAGGAGCTTGCCGGTACGGACCGGCAAAAAACCGTCTATGAATTTTTGAGCGAAGAGCCTGCCTTTCTGGAGGCGGACTACCGGGAATTGTCCTCTCTGGCCGGTAAGCTGGGCCTGGACACGGATCTGCTATACAGTGATGCCAGGATGGAACAACTCTCCGGCGGAGAAAAAATAAAAACGCAGTTAATCCGGATTCTGAGCAGGCATCCCAATCTGTTGCTGCTGGATGAGCCCTCCAACGATCTTGATATTGGCACCCTGGAATGGCTGGAGGATTTCATAAACAGCTGTGCTTTCCCGGTACTCTACATCTCCCACGATGAGATGCTGCTGGAGCACACCGCCAACATGATCCTGCATATGGAACAGTTAAAGCGCAAAACGGAGAGTCATTGCAGTGTGTTCCGCACCGGATACCGGGAGTATATAAAAATCCGGCAGGAGGGATTTGAGCGGCAGGAACGGCTGGCCAAGGAGGAGAAAGCCGCCTATGAAAAGCAGCAGGAAAAATATCGCAGAATCTATGAAAAGGTAGAATACCAGCAGGATATTATCTCCAGGCAGAACCCCGGCGGAGCGCGCCTGTTAAAAAAGAAGATGCATGCTGTCAAATCCATGGGACGACGCTTTGAGCGCCAGGCGGAGAACATGACCCCTAGACCGGAGACGGAGGAGGCCATCTTTTTCCGCTTTGCACCGGGAGAGGGTATCCCCGCCGGAAAATGGGTTATTGATCTTGATCTGCCAATTCTCATGGCAGGAGAGAGGAAGTTAGCCCACGATATCCGGCTACAGATCAGGGGGCCGGAGAAGGTCTGCATCATCGGGAAAAACGGAACGGGCAAGACCACGCTCCTGCGGACCATCGCGCAGCAACTCCTGGAGAGGACAGATATACGGGCCGCCTACATGCCCCAGAACTATGAGGAGCTTCTTATCCCGGACAGCACGCCGGTGGAATATCTGTGCAAGACATGGGATAAGGAGGAGATCACCAAAATCCGCACCTGCCTGGGAAGCATGAAATACACCGTGCAGGAGATGAACCATGCCATCCGCAATCTCTCCGGCGGTCAAAAGGCCAAGCTGTTGCTATTAAAGATGAGCATGGAACATCGGAATGTGCTGATCCTGGATGAGCCCACCCGGAATTTCTCCCCCCTGTCGGGGCCGGTGATCCGCCAGCTGCTGCAGGGCTTCCCGGGGGCCGTGATCAGCGTCTCCCATGATCGGAAGTATATTCAGGAGGTCTGCGACAGGGTATTGGAATTACACCCGGAAGGTCTGATTACCGCAAAGCAGTCATAAAAATATTCCCACAGACCCAATGCAAGCCTCCGGCTAAGCCGATGGCTTGCATTGCCCCTATAAGGGGCTTTCGCCGACTTTGCCCGGAAGATGCCTGAAGGATTTGCCAACCACACGCCTTTCTCAGGCTAGCCCTAAAGGCCCTGGGTCTTCCCCCTCCTTTTCCGGGTATGACCGTTCACACAGGCACTTATAAATATGCTCGCCAAGCCTATTATCAGAAAGCATATGCTTTTTATGATAATAATTCCTAACACAAATGTATACATAAAATTAATAAGCAGATATATGCTGCTTGCCAATCCAAATATAATCACTGTGTTTATAACTTGATTTACCCTTTTATTTGATTCCTTCTTTGTCTTTCTGAGCCTTCTGATCACACAACCCATTATTATAAACAGAATCAGGCAGACAAAGTATATGAATCCCATAAATACAAATATGTTCACACCTAAAATGTCTTTAAAATATAATTCCAGCGGCCTTATAATCCATGTGTATTTTCCAACATTTGCGGCGGTTAGCAGCGGCTCGATTTCTGTATAAAACAGATTCGCCTTATCCATATCCATTTTAACAATTCCGCTTGTTTTATTAGCGTAATGAATCTTTAAGCCATTTGTTATTGGCACATTGTCTCCAATATTAAAGCTGGGCATTATTATATATGTATCCAACACCGCACTTTTTCCACCTAGTATAACTTTATTGCCTCTTTCCAGAAAACCAATTACCTCAAATGTGTAATCATCATACAGGTATTGAAAAATAAAAGTATCTCCCACCTCATACACCGAGGTGTACGCATCTCCCATTAAAATGGGGATGGCCTCATTCTGTTCATATATGTAATCACCTTGGTCGTATAAGCTTCCTTCAGAAACAGAAATATTATGATCACGAATTACATTTTCACTGATCTGTATCGCCTTGACCGCAAAACAGGATTCTGTCAATTCGTTTGTCTTTACACTGTAAAATTTCAGATTTTCTATGCTGTTCTCCAGATACTGCATATATAACTCATAGTATTCATATTCGTCATTCTGATCAGGTAACAGCTTGTTGTATAAATCCATAAAACACAGAATGTCCTTGTCTAAGGGATTGCTTTCATGCTGTATGGAATATGTTGCAAAATCCTGCTCATTACGGCTTAAACTTAACATTTTCAAAAAGTAGCCGTTAAGCTGTATTAAACATATTGTTATTGCAATGCATATGGATATTATAACCAAACCCAATACTCTTTTTGGCTTTTTCATTCTATTTTTCCTTGTATATTGATATGTATCCAGTACCGTATCTCCGCTCTTATGTTCCGAGTATCCTAATGGTACGGATTAACTTCTGCCATCTTTTGATCCTAGTACAACCATTCTCTTTAAAAAGACCCCTTATTCAGCCTGTTCCGCCAGATAAATATTTATTCTGCTCTGAATAATCTTTGCCACTGATTCATAATCCTTTTGGCCATGAAAGTAACTCTCCGCCTCTTCGTTAAGAATATTTTGTATATCCGTGTTATACTTATATCTTGATGTCGCTCCCTCTATCAAGGTCAATATTGTGTCTATATCTTGCTGATTCGCTGCAAAAACCTCTATATAATCATCACCATGCGCATATATTCCTTTTGGCTCAATATATGCTTGCCCTGCGTATTCCCCGATGGTATCCTCCATTGCCTCTGTTATGAACATATCAAAATTTTTCTGATATGTCGGAAAACATACATCATTGTAACCGTGTTGTATAAAATATTGTACAAAATCCCATGCCTGTTGCTGTTTATTACTCTTTGCGTTGATGGCCAGTTCTTCTCCTACACCTCCCATCGCTGTTCCCGTTCCTTGCAGTGTGGGATAGCCTATAAAGGAAACTTCTTCCCCATATATTTCCCGTTGTAACTGATAATCGGCAACGTTACGGATACACCCTACGGTTAACAGAATTTCCCCATTTTGAATATCTTCCAAATAGGTTCCCGATGTGGCCCCCGTATACTCTTTTGCAAAGTCCAGAATTCCTTTCAAATATTGTCCGGAAAAATCACATTTCCCCGCATCCCAATCAATAAATTCATCCATCGCAAAGGAACATAGTGTAGTCAATACCGGCTCATCCGCAGAGAAACCAAAGATTGCATTTATAGTTTTTCCCCTGCCCTCCAATATCTGTATCATTTCTTCCACGTTTACGCCCTGTTGCCCATTTACCACACTGTCAGCGCCCCAGATCGTATATAGTTGGAAAGACGCCCCCATGCTAAATAAATGTCCGTCCGATTCATATGCCTTTCTCACCGGCTCCAACAGCATCTCCCTGTTAAAAGATGAATCGATATCCATGAAATCATATAGATCCGCAAAGATGCCCTTAGTTATAAACGTATCTGTATTAATTGCCGAAACATTTATTAAATCTGGAGCCTTTCCGCTTACAATATCCAGCTTTAACTGCTCCAGGCCCTTTCCATAGTCATCATATATATCATATCGTTTTAGTTCAATCCTTACATCCTTGTTGAAACGGTTGTATTCCGCGACAATGCCTTCCAGTTGTTTTGATGCATTCATAAGCCCTAATGAAACCGTAGCTTTTTGGCTTTCTCCTTCCTCTATCGCTACATATTCCGAAGTGGCAAATGTGCCATAGTTATCTACCACTTCTATAATTCCATTATCCATATGCAGATACTGTATGTCCTCCGCAAGTATTCCATAGGTCAGCCAATTTAATATTTTTTCGGCCTCTTTCTTCTTATAATTATACTGAAACAAATCATTTCCTTTGCAAAATACATAACCACTTTCTGTAAAATTTACCTGTGTTATTTCTTCTGCTCCTGCTTCTTCCAATTGCCACTTTACTACCATCTTCCTTTTAAGCACATCTATCTCACTCACATAAAGCCCTTCTGAGTCCTGTACCAAAACCATTGGCTTGCCATCCCCATCAAGAGAAAACGCCACAAGCCGCGTCCCTCGGGAATTGGGAACTTGCTCATAAAACACAGTATTTAACTGACTGTCCTTAATATATATGCGATCTGCCCAGGTAAAGGTATCTGTTTCTGCATCCTCATAAAACTCCTTTGAAGGCAGTCCCATGGCATAATGAAAATAGAAATACCCTTCTTCATCCGTATAAATTCCCTTTATTGTGACATTATCCGCTTTCTCCAAGTCCTCCAAGACGAAATCATTAAACGCCCTGACTTCTCCCGCGCAATTTATCTCCCAGAAAGAACTCTCTCCCGCCACATAGATATTGCCTTGCGAATCCGCCACTATACTCTTGACGACGGTTTCTCCTGGGATTGTTGCCTCATTTATAATCTCGCCCGACTCCACCTTTTGGGAAACTATCATTACCTCATCTGCCTCTATGGCAGCTCCATAAATGATCTGGCCCGCCACCACCGCATCCTCATACAAATAGGCCAGCGGAATATGTGTATCATGCCTTGGTGTCTGCTCCGCCCCCTCTTCTATTTCTACGGTAGAACTGATATTCTCCCTGCCACAAGCGGAAATTACTAAATGCATTATTAAACAGAGAATAATATGGTACTTCTTAATTTTCATGACGCAGATTTTCCCTTTCAGAAACTATAGTAAACGACAACGACATTATAAATTGTATTTGAGGTCTTGTAAAACCTTATGTGTTCGGTTTTTACAAGACCTCAAAGCAAACATGTCAATTTCGTTTACTATAAGTGCAGCTTTATACTTGATATCTGCAGCGATATCAAGCATAAACTGTAATATTACCTGTCAAACATTAAAAGTCATAGCGATCAACCTTACTTGAGGAAACGGTACCTATTACATTTCCATATACGCCAATATATTTATTGGAGCCTATTCCATAATATGCAAAGGCTGTATTGGCAGATAATTGCGCTACAGGTGATGTGCTGCCGTTTTTGCCCATCATCTCCACTCCATTAGAAATATTTTTTACTTGCAGATAATAGTTTTGAGCCACAAATTGAATATAGTCTTTCGATGCATATCCATAATTCCCCTTGTTGTCATATTGTATTCTATAGAAATTGTTTTTTTCTCCTATTATCATTATTGTGTCTCCGTCATATAAGGAAGTGATATACGCTGAATTGATGTCCGCATCTTCTCGAACATTTAACCCTCCACTTGTAAGGTGAACCACTCCATAACCAGGTTTAAAGATTGACACTGTACTACCACTGCTTGACGCAGCAAACACCACACACGCATTAGTCACAGATAAAAACAGTGCGACAGCCATTGCCAAAGCACTACAGCTTTTACATACTCTCTTAATAATGTTCTTCATATTCATTCCTCCTGAGTTTTACAGTCCAGACTTGATCTCGTAAATTGCACTCCTTATCAACAATATCTTCACATCTCAAAAAGTCTTATGAATTATCTAAGGAACTGCAACTAAATTAATTTACAATAAGTTTTTCAATTCATATAGCTAAAAATGTTTATCTCCTCCTTTCTTGCTGCATAATATCACAGTTGTGTGTTAATATTGTTCGATCATTACTGCTATCAAGTCCATCCGCTTAACGAGATTGCTTGTTTGATTTTCAGAAAAAATTGCACCTATTCTCAATCAACCTCGTTTGTATATACTAATTTTACTTCCCCCATCATAGCCTAACAAGTGCCAAAGTTGTCAAAATCTGAATAAAAATATTTGACAACTCTGGCACTTGTCATTCCTTTCTAACTGCGACTATAATATGGATATACCTATCGTTTTTAGGAGGAACTCGCATGAAAATAATACTTAAAAATTCCTTGGCTGTTGTCTCTTCTATTTTCTTTATCTTCCTGAGTCTGCCCCTTGGGAGGCCAGACACAAATTCTGACAGTCCAAAATCAGAATTTGTAGGTGAACCTGCCTACAGCCTGTTAAGTGATGATATTGAAAAAGATATTTATAAAAATTAACTCTTTATGCTTCAATAGTTTTTAGTTTATCAATATAAAAACATTCATATGTTCTACTCCTACACAATGCGGCAAGCTGAATACACTTCTGTAGTTCACGTTCTGTATATAGTTTCTGTTCTACAGAAGTGTTATCAGTGGAACATTCCCTTTGATTCCACCATTTGTTATATATACAATTGTAAAGCGTATTCATTCTTCGCATAGACAAGCATTCCTGCATAATCTTGTCGCTTATTTCATTGGATCTTGCGTACTCACCCTCATTCCCCAGATAACTTGCGATGTTGCACATAAACGTCTCATATGTATTGATATATGCTTTAATGCCATTTTCTTTCACAAGCTGTTGGCAAGCCGACATTAATAACTCCATATATATCTTTTTCTTATATCCTTCTGACTTCATTGCAATATTACATAAATATGCCATTTCTCCGCAGTACAGATAACCTTTACCCTCCGGTTTTATACATTTCAGGGGGACTGTATATTCCAATATTCTTTGTAGTCTCTCTACACACTCTTCCTTATTGATGATCTCCATATAATGTAGATAAAGCATCTCAAAAAAATCCATCTCCTGGCGATTGATAACCAAATCCATAGACAACATCTCGCGCAATCTTGGCAATACTTTACCTAGGACATCTGTATCTCTGTTTGTGATGGCATTGACAGCCTCATCGTATAGAACTATGGCCTCATACCGGTCGGTCACTATGCTTTTCCTTGCATACTCGCAGGACAACCCGAGCCGCTCAAACAGTTCCCCTATTATCTCTATATGTGTGTTATATTTTTTGCTCTCCAAACGCTGTACAGTCCTTTTCTCACAGATTCCTGCACACAACTCCTCCACTGACATACCTAGCATTTTCCGGCGTTTTCTCACCACATCCCCATAACAATAATTCTGCGTCTGCCAGTACAGATAACAGTCATTCTCCATCTTTTCCGCTACGGCCCCGTCCCGGTATATCTGGGCCAATACTCTTCTCCACTCCCGCACCTGCGCCAATGTAGACACCAATCCCCTGATACCGTCTGTGGCAGTCCCAAGCTCCTCCGCCAATAAGGCCAACGCCTGCTCCTCTATTTCCAGCAGTTCGCTCAGATAGTACATCCTCTCAGCGGAGCGCAGTACCTCCACCGCGCTTCCGGAGATGCGGAGCAGCCGTTCACAGTCCCAGGCTTCTTGAGGCTTTTTCATCAATTCCACACATAGATAGTACGCTGCCTTAGAGCCAATTTTGGCGCGATTGTAGATATCCATTTTGGACTCCTGTACCGCTTCCAGTAAAGCCTCATACGCCGTCACCTTATGGGATTCTTTCTGACTGCTTTCTACTCCCTGCCCCACATCGCCGCCGCAGCGGATATACTCCAACAACAGGTTCCATTCCTGGCCTGACAGCAGGTAACTCTTCCACTGATCCATAATGTATTCCGGAATCGTAAGCTCAATGGCACCTTTTAAGACGGCAGACAGTTCCCCGTCCGATGCCCCCTGGCACCGCATTATCTGTACTTTCATTGCCAGATAGAATTGGCGTTCTATTGCATTGCCTTCCCCGCCGTTCTTCCCATATAGACTGATCATCTGCTCCGCCCTGTCCAGTTCATTGTTCTCTATGGCTTGGAGCAAGTCCTGCCGGGTCTTCCAGTGAGCGTATTCATCCGGCTGCAGGTATTCCTCAAAGCCGTCATTCGCCATCCCCAGCCGGTCCATCAGCCGATCCCGCATCATCTTTTCGGGCAGACGCAGGCCCTCCTCAATCCTGTTCATCATACTAATCGAGCAGAGCCCCCATCCAAGCTGCTCAAGAGTCACATTTTTGCCTGTCCTTACAGCTTTTAAAAAAGCGCTGTAATACATCCCGTATTTCCGTTTCATCCTGCCTCTGCCTCCACACTGACTGTCGCAGTGCCCCTGAGAAGATTATAGCAAATACGACCAGAAAAAAGAAGACTTGAAAAAAACCGGAGATCCACTAATTTCCCGAAAATACTTAAAATGATTATGTAGGTCCTGTCGGACTCCACCGGGGAATATGACAGGAATGAGAAAATGAAAATATATAAAAAGGTGAATGTTGCCGAATACTGGCTTTTTGACTGGCGGAGATAACAAGTGGAAATTTATGTGTTATCTCCTGATGAACGTTCGATTGACGAGGAGGAATATAAGCTACTCTCAATGGTTAGGGAAGAAAACCAGGAAAAATTGAAACTGTATATGTCTCCTGGTATTCAGATTAGTTTTGAACAGCTATTTGATGGAATAGACTGAACTAAATGGTATTAAGCCACCGTAGTGTGTAAAAATGTACTGTGTGCAACCGTTCATTTTTACACACTCTCTTTTTATGGGGCCTTCTATTTGTTCTCATTTATGTATACACTCGCCCTATTTTGGATGATATTCGCAACATCATCTTCATTTCGGTCATCATTAAACAGGTAATCTACTTCTTCCAGCAGAATGTTATACAGGTTATAGTCAACCGTTGCATTATGCTCTATTTTACGTATGATGGATTTCAAAGTGTCGGCATCTTCAGTAGTTATCTCATAAATATTTACAGGATCTTCCCCTTCAAAACGCAGAACCCCTCTCGCCACTTTTTCGCCATTTGCATCATATTCCTCTCTCATTGCATCTGCTAATTTATGTTCTAACGAACTGACTCTAAGAGGCAATCCATTTTTGATGCCATCTTGAAATTCATTGTCAAGCAGGCTTTTTAGGAACTCCCAGGATTCCTCTTTATTTTTGCTGACGGCACTGATTCCTACAGCAAGGTCAGCAATATCCGCCATGGTTCCACACCCTGTATCAAACGGATAACCAATATAGTTCGGTGTTTTCCCATAAAGCATTCTTATGCCGGTTGTCCCATAAACATCATCAATGGAAACCGGATACAATAGGGCATGTCCCCCGGTAAATATATCCTTTGCCGAATAATCCTCCGATATGTTCAGATACGGCGGAAACTGATTGGCAAAATGTAATATATATTTGAAGCTGTCACTGTTAAAACTGCATGTGCCCTCACCCCAGTCAATGTAGTTTTCCAGGCTCCCATAGCAAATCATTCCGAAAACAGCCTTTTTCGTTTCCCCGGGAAAAAGAACGCTTCCGTCCTCCAGCATATTGTATGTATCTGCTAACTGCTTAATATTCATCCTTTCCAGATCCGCCAGCTTATCATTGACCGTGGCATAGGTGTCTATCGTAAAGCTGGGCACAAGCACATACAGACTGTCGCCCACTTCAAAAGCTTCCAGAATATTATAGTAAAAATCCTGTTTATCGAACGCCTCATCCTTTTGCATTATGGGGTATAAATCAGCCAGCATTCCGCCGGAAGCATCAAGGGGCGAATATTGTCCGCCGAAATTAATCATATCCGGCCCTTTTCCGGCAGTGATTTCAATTTTTATTTGGCCCAGGGCTTCATGCGGATCCGGGTAATTGTCCAGATAATTGACAATCTCAATTTTAACATCCGAGTGGTTCTCATTATACAGATTTACCCATTGGGTCAATTTTGACTCTCCAAAGGAGGCCAGGGTCAGGGTCTTTGTTTCTGTCACCGTTTCCTCAGGGGGCTTTGCACTGCATCCGGCAACCAAAAAGCACCCTGTCAGCAGAATCCATAAGATATACTTTTTCATCCCACTCTCCCTTAACTTCCGATTATAAATTACAAGTATACAGACCTCTGTACTTTCCCTGTATCCTTATTTGCCTACCGATATGTATTTAAGGCAGTTATCGTTTCCTGTTTTCCCCAACAGAAGCAGACGCCCGTCAGCTAAGAATGCAAGAGGCCAGAATTCCGTATCACTGCCAAAATCAATATCCGATATGAGTACGCGATTTTCCATGACCCCATTTTCCTGATCATAAGCCCATGCCCCGCTATATGGGCTAAAAACCAAAAGATTCGTATCTGTACCGCAGGCCATTGCAGAAAAGACTTCATCACCCGGAAAATAAAGAGGCGAGTCCTCTTTTATGATTGAACCGTTTACCGCATCAAGTCTATCAATATTTATTTTATCACCCTGTTCACTGTGAAGTAAATAAATCTGACCGTCCTTTCCCACTGCTGCTTGATATATCCACCCGGTTCCCAGTGATTTCGGTGTAAATCTATGTCTCAGTTCCCCTTCACTGTCAATGATTACCCCATCTCTGTTTATAGTCCACTGTAAATAATATGTGCCGTCCTTATCAATCAGAAACCATCCCGGCATCTGTTTTACCTCCAGACAAGCAGAAATATCAATTACTTTGTCAATTTCATGATTTTCATCAAGACGCCAAATCAAACTCTTCTCACCATTGGAATCTGCCATAAGCAGGTGAATCCTCCCATAAGTATCCATGGCAATGTTGCAGACATCCAGCCCTTCCGGATTATCAATATTCATTTGGTTATGCGTATCGGCTCCAAGTGGCATGACATATAAATCCGGCTCGCCATAGACAAGATATACATTTTCTCCGTCAGATTTACAGCGGCGCATAGCTCTCAGAGGATCAATATCATCCTCGCTGCGATAATGAATATCTTCTTCTCTGGTATTCACGGGAACGTCTAACGGTTGGGGCAAATTTTCGGGTTGTTCATTTGTTTCACCGTCTTCCACCTGCGGGATGTTTATAACATTTTCATCGTCCTTTTGCTCTGTGAATTCCACTTCCATTGAGTTCGTATTGACAGTCTCCGTGAAATAATTGTCACTTTGCCCGCATCCAGATAAAGCGATTATGATAAAAATTAGTAACAGAAGCGCTTTTTCATAAGATAATAAGGGGGTTCTACACATTTTTACCTCACTCCAATAAAAAATGGTGTTAGTTCGAATATGTTGAGGCTAATCCCCAGCTACGCTGGGGATTATGATTTTTTGTCCTGGGATTTTATGGCTGCCAATCATGTATATAATAGGAGTCTTCCATCCAGCCTTTTGTACCTGTCTTTTCTCTTCTTACATAAATCCATGCCGAATGGTCATGATCCACAACGTCGTTATCTATCGTTATGTATTCACCTCTATACATTAATTCTAATATAGTCCCATTCTTTGGGGTTTTTCTCAGGCGAACCCCATCGCCATTAATGACAGCAAGTTGTGTAAAGTCAGCATATGCTGCCAATGGTACCGCCAAAATTGCAGCCGCCACAACAAACGCAAACGCATTAACTAAACGCTTATTTTTGTTTTTTTTTAACATAATGTTTTTCCTCTCTTTCTCTTTATTAAAACCAATAGCCATCATACGATGATAGTGAATCTTTTTGTGTTTGATGCGCATCAAATTTATTACACTGTCATTGTATTCTTTATTTCATAACCGTGCAAGTGCCAAAGTTGTCAAAATCTGCTCAACCAGACAACTCCGGCACTTGCTATTCCCGCTGTGTCCATCCATGGCATCACCACCATCCAAGCTGCTCGCAGGACACGTTTTTACCCGTTCTCTAACTATTAATAAACTGTAGTACATCCCTATATCATAAAAAATACAGTTTACTTTGATAATATCTGGTGTTAAAAACACTTTAATACTACCTATTTCATACATAACTACTCACTCCTAATATGAGTGTATTGACATATACTATAAAATATTTTAAAATAATTAAGCAGGAAGCATAAACATAAAAGCAAAGAGGTGATTCCGTTGAACTGCATTATCGGCAAGTATGGAGCGAAGAGTTAATTTATGCGAATCATTAAGGAGGTAACATGAAGAGAATAAGAAGAATTGTACTGGCAGTGGCAGTGTGTATGGTGATTGGACTACAGAGTACAACTCCGGCGATGGCGTTGGAGGCGAGATATGCAGTTTGTCCCGGTTGTGGTGGGAACGTAAGTGTTTATACTACTACGGAAACAGCTTGTGAGGTGTCAAAATGTACGGAAGCTGCACATAAGGGGCTTAATTGTGAGGTTCATACGACAGTTACCACAGTCTACCGGGTAACGGATTGCAGGGACTGTGGAGATTATAGTAAAGCCCCTATTAAAACGGATCGGGATGTTCCCAAACATCTGATAGGGTAAAGGATTATGAATATCAGGAAAGGGGCATATCTTGCCATCATATTAACCCTATTGACATTATCTGCCTGCGGCCTCCGGGATAATCCGGAGGTTTTTCCGACAGAGGCAGAGAGCCATCCTGTGGCAGTGGCAGAGGTCTATGAGATGGTATTGCCGGTAGCCATAACTAATGTGGATCACTATGCCATGAATGGCGGTTCTCTGTATTTTGTCAACAAGACATATAATTCCGAGAAGAAGTTTGTCCAATGCCGCATAATTCAAAGCGGAATTTACGAGGGATATCAGCCGCAGATTCATATACGGGACGGCGAGGCCACCCCGATAGCTCTGATTATGGGACAGGATGGGGAATATTTTCTGTTCGGCAAAAGCCGGGCGGAAGCTGCTTTTTTTCTGGAAGCATATGATGGGGACGGAGCGTTGCTGCGCCATGGAGAATATACGGCCGAAGAACTTCAAGATATGGGGGAAAAGTTGATTGGCGGACTGGCAACAGCGGATGGCAGAGTCTATTTGTATGCCGGGGGCACTGAAGGGAGCGTTTTTGCCTTTGATTCGGAGTGCAGGCTGGAGGGGATATACACTCCGCAATTAGAAAAGCTGGATGGGATCGTAGCGGGCGGGGAGAATCGGGTTTATGGATATTCCATTGCCCAAGAGGAACTCCTGTTTATAGAAATTGGCACTTCAGCAAACCTGTTGCATTGCCCTATATGTCCTGGCGGAGTGTTTGGGGGACATAATGAGGGTATCTATTTAAGCACGGAGCAGGGGTTCTGGCAATACGCGCCGGAGACAGGGGATGTCAGCCTGCTATGGGAATGGGATGAGGACTATATACAGCTTGAAGGCATTGAACTTGACAGCGTATTTTGTGGGAAGGATGGCTTGTACCTGCTATTTTATGATCATGCGGAGCATCCGGGCAAGGATGAGGAACTGTTGACCATGGCCAGAGTGACTTTTCAGGACAGCCGGGAATATCCCGGAAAACAGACAGTGACAGTGGGAACGGTATACGATTACAATATCAGTACTCATATTGATGAACTGGTTCGCTTGTACAATCGGCAGAGTAAGGAATACCGGGTGGAACTGGTCACTTATAAAAGGCCGGCGAGCCTCTCCAAAAACGACCTTGTGGGGGAACTGGAATTGCAATTGATGCGGGGTGAGGGCCCGGATATTATGGAGTTGACGAGTATGTATGTGGACACTCTGGCGGACAAAGGAGCATTTGAGGATCTGACATCTTACTATCAGACCAGTGACAAGGTCAAAGAAGAGGAGCTGCTGGGCTGTGTCCGGAAATCCGGCAGTCCAAGGGGACAAAATATTCTGGTGATTCCTTCTTTTTATGTGAACTGTATGATTAGTAATCAGGAGATAGATCCTCAGGAATGGACGCCCTGGCTGTATTTGGAGATGGCATCGGAAAGACAAATAACAATGT
The DNA here is from genome assembly GCA_947176785.1 of uncultured Lachnospiraceae bacterium. GTDB lineage: Bacteria > Bacillota > Clostridia > Lachnospirales > Lachnospiraceae > Acetatifactor. Next base: position 864 of record CAMWSA010000021.1, on the reverse strand, counting down.
CCCAGGGGTGGTATCGCGCTTTTCTCTATTGCATGGGGATACAATTTGGGGAGCATTTCATCGATTATGAAAACAGGGAAAGCTATTTTGACAGCGCTGAATTTATTTCCCTGCTTGAGCAATGCGCTCAACTGAAGACGATAGAGACCTCCCTGGAAAATGGCTATCCGCCCTTGAAGGAAGCAGACTATATGTTGGATACGGTAGCGCTTCGTGATACCGATGACTATCTTATGGCGAGGTACATGAACGGTCAGATCTATGGGTTAGGGAGACCGGGGTGGAATGGAGCAGAGAATGAGATGTATCCGGATGACGTGTTTGCCATGAACAGTGCATCCTCCAACAAGGAAGGAGCCTGGGATTTCCTGGAATTCCTATTGTCAAGAGAACTTCAGGATCGGATTGACTGGGGCTTCCCTGCCAGGAGGGACAGCTTTGAGAATTATTTATACAATTCTTATCTGTCCGAAGAATACCGCGTTGAAGAGTTTAACCTGACTGTACGAACACCTTATATGAGAGAACTTACGGAAGAAGAATATGCTGTTATCCGCAATGTGGTAGAGTCCGGCGTATTTCAGAGTTGGGGTGGAAATGACAATCCAATACAGGAGATAGTGATTGACGAGGCCAGCATGTATGTCTCCGGCGACGCTACCATGGAGGAGACCATTAAGAAGATACAGAGTCGAGTGAAACTATACTTGCATGAACTATAGCTTGGAAAGTCAAGGCCACCGACTTAGTCGGTGGCTTGCACTGCCCCTATAAGGGGCTTTTACCGACTTGCGCCCGGAAGATGCCTGAGGAATTTGCCAAACACACTTCTTTCTCAGGTTTGCCCTCCATATTGTGCTTGTC
>CAMWSA010000020.1 GCA_947176785.1 uncultured Lachnospiraceae bacterium | reverse complement strand
CTCCGCCAGGGACTCCTGGTTCATGGTCAGGGAATCCACCCGTATATTCCGGATTTTCTCCTTGATCTTCTCCAGGAAATCATGATCCACCCTGGAGTCCATATAGCAGAGTACGATATCCGTCTTGGAGCTTTGGCCCGCGCTCATCATCTCCATGCGAAGGTCCGTATCCCGTATCCTGCGCCGGATCAGCGCCGTATTGAACACCACGGTCTCCACAAAACCGTCCTTTGAGCCTCGCAGCACCTTGTCCTTCTCAGGCTCCTCCACCCCCCTTGCCGGATAAGAGCGGGCGTCGATAAGTACTGCCTCCCGGTAGCCGTCAACCAGCAGTACAAAGATACCGGAAAGTATGCTGGAGGTAATCTTCTCCCACTCCTTTTCCTGATCCACCTCGATATAGGGCAGATTCTTTTTCAGCAGCTGGGCCGCATCCCCGGGCATGTCCTGCGCCTTCATATCCATAAAATACTGCAGCAGCTTCTGTAACAGATCATCCTTGCAGAAACCGTCAATAAAGTACAGGGCCGCCTCCCGGCCCCCCACCTCAATGGTGCGGGTCACCACGTCAAAATTCCGGTCTGTGGCCAATTTTTAATCCAGCCAGGCGCTGTCCCGTTGCAGACAGCCGGTGATGTCCGTCCCGGGAAACTGTTTCTCCGGCATACCGCCTGTCGGTTTCTCCGAATTGCCTGCCTCACCGACGCTATTTTCCGGGCTGCCTGTTTTACCATCCGTTTTCTCCGAAGCCGCCGCATTCCCGGGCAGCTGCCCGCTGTACTGATTCTCTCTATTCTCAGCCATAAATACTCCCTTTCTGGGATAACCCTTTTATGGGGTATTGTGCCAGAAAGAGAAAGACTTTATGCGCCCCATCCGTATTTTGAAGTTTTGAAAAAACCCTGCCGAAGACGGTTGTCGATTCTCCTCTTTTATGTTAGAGTGGAATATACTATACACACGAGCGGTTAGATTTTCCTTCCTGCCTGGCGCATGACGCCCGATTACGCGACATGTGCCGGGCAGGAATTGGAAAATCTTAGCGCTTGTCAGTATAACACGCACCGGGCTTTTCCAATTCCTGCGCACCCCCTGCTGCATAACCGGACAGCATGTCACGTGCAGGAAGGAAAATCTAACCGCTTGTGCATATGGACAGCCGTAAAACTACCGCCTGAAGGAGATCCCCTGTGAAGAAAAAACTACTTTTACTTGCCGCCTGCCTGTTTCTGCTGTCCGGCTGCGGCGAAAATCCCATAGACGCAAAATTCGACAGTGAGATCAATGAATTCTGCGAGCATGTGTCAGCCATCGGGGCCCGGATCGACGCCATACAGGTGGAGGCCGAGGAAAGCAGCATACGCTATGCCACCTCTGACCTGCTCTCCTGCCTGGATGAACTGGAGGTGGAGTTCATGAAGTTCTCCAACATTGATTTTCCGGAGGAATTTGACTATCTGGAGGATATGGCCGACGAGGCCGGCCAGTATATGGCGGAGGCTGCCGCCTCCTACCACAAGGCTTACGAGGACGGCTATCATCAGGAGATGGAGGAATATGCCCGTGAAAATTATTCCCGGGCCTGCAGACGGGTGCAGGTGATTCTGGCGCTGCTGCGCGGGGAGGATATCGGCGACTTCCACTAAAATATACAAAATATTTTTCAAAATCTGTTGCAATAGCAGCTTTTTTCTATTATAATGGGGTTTATATCAAATACATAGGAGGTTATGCATTATGGACAAGAAAGCAACTGGTATCGTGGCCTACATATCCATTATTGGTTGGCTGATTGCTTTTTTTGCTGGTGACAGGGAGGGGGCAAAATTTCATTTGAATCAGGCGTTAATACTGGCTGTTGGTGAAATCATTGTAGGAATTTTGTCTGCGATTCCCATCGTAAATATCGTAGCCGGCATCATAAGCCTTTTCCTGGTTGTGTGCTGGTTCATCGGCCTGATCGGAGCCTGCAAGGGTGAGGAAAAAGAGATTCCGCTGATTGGCGGCATCAAGATCTTAAAGTAATCTTTCATTACTGGATCGGCAATGGGGAGCGCATTTCATGATGCTTCATGATGCGCTCCTTTTGTGGAAAGAAAATTGTTTGAGAGTAAAAGCATACCGCAGGCATGGACTGTGATATGCAGGAGGTATCAGAATGTATTATTGTAAAAACTGTGGTGAGCCCTACATGTCCGACGAGGCCGTATTGTGTGTAAAGTGCGGCGCAGGCAAGGGACTGGGCACCAACTACTGCCACAACTGTGGCAAACCTGTGACACCTGAGACAACAGTCTGCTTAAGCTGTGGCGTACCCTGTTATACGCCAGTGAACAACAATGCCAATGCCGATGCGAAATCCAAGATCGCCGCCGGTCTGCTGGGCATCTTCCTGGGATGCTTTGGCGTACATAATTTTTACCTGGGTTACACCACGAAGGCAGTGATACAGCTGGTACTCACACTGGCAACCTGTGGGATCGGTGCCGCGGTGTCCGGAGTCTGGGGACTTGTGGAGGGTATCCTGATTCTGACAGGCAGCATAAATGTGGACGGCAAAGGCCTGCCGCTGTGTGAGTGATATATGGGTTCATTCAGCACAATAACACAGCAAAGCGCTTAACAAATAAATTTTTCCATTATGAGGAGGACTAAAAAAATGGACGGTCAAAATTTCCAAAACAACCCTTATCAACAGCCTACTCCCCCTGAGGGCCCCAAGAAAACCGATGCCCTGGCTATCGTTTCCCTGGTTCTGGGCATCGTTTCCATCGTGATGAGCTGCTGCTACACCTATCTTGGCATTGCTCTGGGCATCGGCGGTATCATCTGTTCCGTAATGTCCAATAAAAAGCAGAAAAGCGGTCTGGCCACCGCCGGCATGGTATGTTCCATCATCGGTCTTGTATTGTCAGTACTCTTGCTGATTTTCAGTGCTGCGATCCTGGCTATGCTGGCATCCTCGGGCTATGATGTCTCCAGTTTTCTCAACTACTAAGTAATTTCATGAGAAGCGGGCAGTCGTTAGAAGACAATTTATTTCATCTGGGATGTATTTTCCTGGTAATGAGCCTTGTGGCAGGGGTACTGTTTTACTATGTACTCCTGCCACATATTTCCCTGCCTCCCTGTATCCTGTACACATTCTTCGGCCTCTACTGTCCTGGATGCGGCGGCACCCGGGCGTTTATCAGCCTGCTCCACGGCCACATCCTGCGGTCCCTGTGGTATCATCCTCTGGTACCCTATACCGCCGTGCTTTATGGAGCCTTCATGCTATCCCATGCAGCGGCCCGACTCACCCATTTCCGCTATTTCCGTGGAATGCGATTCCACAACTGGTATCTCTACGCGGCAATCGTTATCATAGGGGTAAACTGGATCTTGCGAAATGTCCTTTTGCTGTGTATGGGAATCAGACTTTAATATTACCAGCATAATCCCATCCTGTGTACAGGCATTTTCGATACCACAATAAACAAGACATACTGTTGTCCTGTTTATTGTGGTATTGTATTTCCGGGTGGCTGCAAAATTCCTATCCAGGATCCCCCGCCACTTGCGGGAATGTTTTCACAATTGCCGATTGACATTAGAAATTGCCCATCCACTGTTCCGGAAAGGGAGTTTCGCAATCGCCTAACAAAATAATTCCGAATAAAAGGAGGACAACGGATATGATAAAATGCTATTCCGATTTTTGTAATGAACTGATTACATGTGGTTTTTCCATGGGGGGGTGGCAATGCAAAGGGAATCCATGCAATCATTTCCTTTGACTGGAACTCTACTCCTGCGGATTCCCCGATTATATGGCACACCGGCGATCCTGAGACCGATCCCTGGGAATGGAGGATGCGGGTTCTGGAGGAACGCAACGATATCGCCTACGGCAAGGTCTTTTTCGGTGCCAGCGGCTATATCACCAGAGAGTGGTATCCCCTCTTCCTGGCGGTGCGCAGGCGGGGCATGGTCTTTGACGAGTGGTATGACGAAGGAAAAGCCAGCCAAATGGAGAAAAACATCTACGAGGCGGTCATGGAGAACGGCCGCACCGCTCTCCATGACCTGAAACGCATCTGCAACATTCACAAGGAAGATGCCTCCCGCTTTGACCGGGCGCTTGTCCATCTGCAGAAAAATCTGTTTATCACCATGTGCGGCCGGACTCAGAAAAAGAATAAGTACGGGGAAGGCTATGGCTGGAACAGCACAGTCTTCTGCACTGTAGAAGATTTCTGGAAGGAGGATTTAACCCCGGACATTTCCCCAAAAGATGCCTTCCAAAAAATACATGACCAAATTCTGAAGCTGAATCCTCAAGCCCTGGAAAAAGACATCCGGAAATTTATTCAGCCATAACCTTCCCATTCATATTCCGATACAGCCCTCCCTTCAAGGAAATGATATTTAGGTAATTGCGAAACTCTTTGAAGCAAGTGACGGAACTGGTCAATATATACAAAAACGGGCTTGGAAGCAAATTTGTTTTACAAATTAGCTTCATGCGGTGGCAAGTCGCCCTTAGTTTGTATATATTGCCCACTCCCTGTTACTTAAAAGGAGGTTTCGCAATTTCCTAAAATGATATTTTGTCAAGGGAATGGCCGCTATCATTGATTTCTTTGATCCCTCTTCTTGAGCAAAGCCGAGGTATCCAGGGCCTGCGTCTTGTGCCCTGCCGCCTTTCCGGCCTTTTTCTGACTCCTCCCGCCGGCAGGGACATTTGCCTCTGCCAGTGGGCGCTCTGCTTCATCCCTGGCATTTTCTGCCCCGTTCACGATGCTTTCCGCCCCCTGTGCGGTTCCGCCTGTCTCCTGTCCTCCATTGGCATAAGCCGCCTTCCGCCCTGTTCCCGCCCCCATAGCTCTCCGCTTCCTCTGCGCCATACGGCGGCTGACCAGACGGTACAGTCTTGTGTCCCGGGGCAGGAAATGGAATCTGCGCAGGGCAATATCCATGACAAACCACAGGATAGCCAGCAGGATCAGCCACTGCGTCAGTTCATACCGCTCCCTGGCCCCGCTTTTTTTCTGCTTCCAGAAATTCTCCCCCGGCTCCAGCACTCTGCCATATCGCTCCACAAACGCCCTAAAGGCCCCGCTGCCTTCAGCAAATTTGTACTCATCAGAGTACTGTACCACCGCCGCAGTGGTAACCGCATTGGTAACCGTCCCCGCGTCCATGCGGCGCACGCTCAGGTTGTAGATGCCGCTTTTATCCGTCTCCAGGCTGGTCTCATAGCTTCCCGGTGCCGTGGCATGCAATGCCTGGGTCCTGGTGTTGCCCTCCGGGTCGGTGTACACCGCCTCCACCCGGGTCTGCTCTCCATAGTCCAACGCGTGATAGATGATGTCTGTAGTTCCCGCCGCCGTCAACACCTCCACAGAATCCTCGCCGATGCCGGCATTGCCCGCGCTGTAGTCGATAATGCGCTTCCAGAGCTGCACGTAGTCTGCCTCCCCCGCAAATCCGCCGGTCCACTGGTTAGTCACATCCGTATTCCACGCCACGGTATGGCCCAGGCCATACTGCATCACCGTCAGCACCGGGTCATCCTTCTCCGATGCGATCAGCACATTGGAGACGTTCTTTGGGGTGGCGCTGACATAGCCATAAATATGGGGCCAGCCGGCCTCAAAAAGCCCGTCTGTAATTTCGTCTCCTGCCACCGCCAAGGCAAAATCCCCGTTTTGCAGATAGGTATCCCCGCTGAGGAATACCTCCTGCGCAAATATCCTGGGTATGTCCGTAGCCGTGTCAGAATAATAGTAACGCCCGCCGCACCTGGAGGCCAGCTGCTCCAAAAGCTTTGCATCCGCTCCATTCCCCACTGCCACCGTAGACAAAGTTACCCCCGCCGCCTTATAGGCTGCTATCAGCCTGCTGTAGTCCGCGCTCTCCCCCTGTCCGTCCGTCAGCAGGATCACATGACGGATGCTGGTCTCACATTCCATGGCCCCGTTCAGCGCCTCCCACAGGGACGGCTGGATCGTTGTTCCGCCGCCCTCCGGTATAGTTCCGATCTGCTCCTTGATCTCCTCCTTGCGGGAGGCCAAGGTCGGCTCTACTATCCAGCTGAAGGCAGTGTCAAAGGCAATGACTCCCACATAGTTGCTGCTCCGCATCTGATCCACCGCAGTCTGAGCCGCAGTGACGGCCAGATCCAGGTTCGTGATACCGCCGCCTGCGCTTTCACTCATACTCCCGGAGTGGTCAATTACCATAATCATGGCCGTGGGCGGAACCTCGTCCACCCCCCGCAGTTCCATATCCACCGGGAGCAAGGTTTCCAGCACACTCTCCCGGTAGCCGCCCAGGGCATAACTCTCATCTCCACCGCAGCAGACCAGGCCGCAGCCATAATCCCCCACATAGGTCTCGATATTCTCCAGAAAGCCCTTCGGCAAGTCTGACAGATATACATTATCCAGGATTATACTTTTATACTCCAGCAGCCCCTCCAGCGTCCCGGGTGCATTGATTGCTGACACCACGCCATAATTACAGCCTGCGCCCCGGAGGAGCTTTTCATATTCACCGCTGTCCTGAGAGGTGCCGGATATCACCAGCACCCTTGGCACGGCATCCACCACCGCATAGGCGTGATAGCTGTCATTCTCCCGGCAGGTATCCCCTTCCGCAGCCACTCTGATCTCGAAGCTCTCCACATCCTCCCCCGTGACCTCCTGCCGGAACTGAAACCGGTTGGTTCCTCTGTTCAGGTGGACGGCATAAGCGTCCGTCTGCCTGGTTCCCATCCAGATCTGAAGCTGTGCGTCTGTATCATAATTGCTCACCACCGTCACGGTTATGGAGTAGGCATCCCCCTGGTATAAATAAGCGGGCAGTTTCACATTCTCCACATAAGCGTCCTGCCCCTGGCTGGTCTCATAGAGCATGGCCAGCAGCTCCACCTGACCGGCCGTGAGAGCTGCCGCCGTGTTTGCCAGTTCGCCTCTGGTCTCCCGCCCGTCGGTGAGTATGACCAGACGTCCTGCCCCCTCAGCCGGGATCATAGCCAGCGCCCTGGAGACTGCATCCTCAAAATTCGTGGCCGTCTTGTCCGGCAGCGACATAATCCGGGTAAAGCGGTCTTCCCCCGTCAGAAACTGCTCCACCATAGAATCTTTTCCGAAAGTGACAATACCGTACTGGTTCCCTCCGGGCATATCCCCCAGCACATCCCGCAGATACGATTCCATGATTCCCAGCTTCTGCTCATTGCTGTTGGAGATATCCACCAGGAAAATGGTAGTATTCGTCCCGCTGCGCCTGTTTACAGATATGCCAAACAGCGCCAGCAGCACCAGCGTCACACCCACCAGCCGCACTGCCATATAGAACTTACTGCGGCTGTGCGTCTGCCGCGCATACAAAACCCATTCCAGCACCAGCAGCACCAGCAGCACTGCCAGCAGGATGTTGCGCAGGTTTTTTTTCACAGGTCCGCTGCCGTAGGCATCCTGTCTCACCGTCCCCTCCGCCGTCAACTGGCCGTCAGACTGGCTTCCCGTGTCAAAACGCACCACATACTGCTCGGCCCATCCCCCGGCATCCACCTGGTACAGGCCCGCTTTCCGGGTCTCTGCGCTCAGAGTATTCACGTCCAGTTCCGCCTGGGGATGAAACAATACCCTGTCCCCTGCCGTATAGATATTGCCTGCCAGAAGCGAAGTATCCCCCAGATAATGGATGGCATTGGAGATAAAGATGGGAAATTCTGCCTTCAGCGGGAAGTCCGATTCCCGGATGTCAAAGCCCACCACCACCGTTTTCACGCCGTCATGCTCCCCGTAGTACCCGGCACACTGCTCACCGGCCCACAGAAAACCCGTCCCCCACTCCGGGAGTTCATACACGCTGGTCTCATTTACGCCCAGGGAAAAAGCGGAAATGCCGGAGGTCAGATCGCACCCCGTAACGGTGAGTATCACTCGCTCCGCGCTGCCGTAGGCATACCTGTCATCACCAAACACCAGACTGCAGGCATCGTCCCGTCCGGCGCTGCCTGCCCCCGCGTCATAGATGCGCACATCCTGGGAATCCTGCGGCAGTTCGCCCTCCGCAGCCACCTTGACCAGATTCATTCCTGTCGCCGCCTGGTATGCCTTCTCAAGATAGATATTTCCTGTCCCCACAAGCACCGCCTCGATCCGGCTGGCCTGCCCGGCCACCGCATAGGCGGTGTTATCCTCCGCCAGAGAATCCCCCTGGCCTTTCCCGGCAAAGCGCACCGAGCCGATCTCACTGCGCAGCGGTTCACCCTGCCACACAAAGGACTCATAGAAAGTCAGAGTAGTCTCCCCCGCCCCCAGCGTCAGCTGTTTGACCTCCCGCAGCTTTTTCCCATCATACAGGCTGATCTCCAGCGAAGCATCCACGTCACTGTAATTAGTGAGGCTGGAGGCACATACAATGGTTCTGGCCGACTTCGATGAGCCCCCGCCGGCTATGTCCTCCTCCAATGCCACCCCATCCTCCTGGATGCCTGTCCTTTCAACGTTCCCGGCACTGTCAGCATTCTCAACATTCTCAACATTCTCAACATAAGAAAGGAAATTGTTGGCCACATTGCTCACCGGCCCGCCCATGACCATCACCTGGGCGTCAAAATAAGCGGCGAAGTTCATGGCATCCTCCGCGCCGGTGCCGTCGGTAAACACGATCACCTCCGCCGGTGCCGTCTGCTCTTTCTCCTGTGCCGCCGCACTGTTCAAAGGCTGTGCCGCCGCACTGCGCAAAGTCTCTACCACTCCCTCGGCCCCCCTTAGGTTCCCCGGACCGTCACAACACTGTACCTGATTTAATACGGCATACAGACTCTGCTTGTCCCTGACACCCACCGCCAGCAGATTAGTCCCCGTGCAATCGCTGGTGACAATTGAGAAAGAACCGCCGTCCGAGGCTGCCACCAGACTCTTGGCCTGCTCCACTGCCTCCTCTATGCGCGATCTGCCGTCCCCCGTATCATGCTGCATACTTCCGCTGGTATCCAGCACTATAACCACATTCCCCCTGCCGGTTCCCTGCCTGAGAAAATAGGGCGACATCAACGCCAGCACCAGCAGAAGAATCATCAGGATCTGGAGATACATCAGTATATTTTGGATGAATTTCTCCAGGAAGGTCTTGGACTGCTGATTTCGGAACAATTGCTCCCACAACAGATTGGAGGAGACCCGATGGTCCTTCCCTCTGGGTTTCAACAGATATAAAATAATTATCACCGGCACTGCCAGCAACAGCGCCAGCGGCCACAAGCTCTCAAATATCATAAATCACCCTTAAATCCTGAAACATCAGCTGTTTCCTGTCTCTCCCGGCATCGCACAGCACATAGACCCCCCTGCCTGCGCCGCAGCCCTTTTTCATGCGTTCGATCAGGCGTCTTAACTCCCTCTCATAATTGTCGATGGACCTGGCATCCACCGTCAGACGCAGCCTGGACTGGTTCTCGGCATCAATCAGGTTCAGCGCGCCCTCCAGCGTGACATGAAGCTCCTCCGACGCCATGGTGTGCAGCACCACCGGACGCTGCCTGCGATAGTGAAGATACTTAAGAAGTCTCTCGTAGTCCGCCGCCTTCTCATCCAGCATACCCGGATGTAAAAAATCGCTGATGATCACCGTCACTCCCGGCCCGTGACACTGCATCCTCCCGGCAGCCTCCAGCATGTCCACCTCACCGGAAAAGGAGCGCTTTTCCAGCCAGCGCAGCACCTTGGAAAAACCGGTCTTCCCCCCGCTCACCGCCATTCCCCGGCCCATATCCTTCATATCATAGAGTACAAGCCGATCCATGTTGCAGAGAGCCAGATAGGACACCACCGCCGCCAGATCCCCGGCAAGCTCCGCCTTGCTCCGGACACCGTAGTCCATGGATGCGCTGGTGTCAATGAGAACGGAGACCACGGCCTCCTTCTCCTCCATATACTCCCGGATATATAATTTATCCAGCCTGGCATACACATTCCAGTCCATGCGGCGCAGGTCATCACCCGGCATATACTCCCTGAAATCCGAGAACTCCACCGAAAGCCCTTTCTGCATGGACTTGCGATTGCCGGACATATTCATGCTGCTCTTGTGTGACATCCGTAACCGCAGCCGGGACAGCGTGTCATAAAAATTTCTGTCAAGCATACATACTCTTTTCCTTTGCCTCTATGATCTGCCGGATCACGGCATCCTCCGTAATCCCCTCCGAAATGGCATCAAAATTCAGGATCACCCTGTGACGCAGCACCGGATAGGCCACATTCTGCACATCCTCAAAGGACACATTCATCCGGGACTCCATAAAAGCGCGGGCCCTGGAGGCGCGGACCAGCGCCTGGGCCGCCCTGGGGCTTGCTCCCTCCCGGATATAGGGGTGCGGTTCGTGGGTAGCCATAACCAACTCCAGTATATAGTTCATCACAGCCTCCGCAATGGGAAGCCGGGATATGAGCTTTCTTGCCTCCAGAAGTTCCCTGCCGTCCATTATACTTTGAATCCGAGGGGGCTGCAGCCCCTCCGTCAGCCCCACAATACCCCGCAGTTCCTCCTTGTCGGGAAACTGCACCAACACCTTGAACATAAAGCGGTCCAGCTGGGCCTCCGGCAGCGGGTAGGTTCCCTCCTGTTCAATGGGGTTCTGGGTTGCCAGCACCAGGAAGGGCTCCTCCAGGCTGTGACTCTCGTTGCCCACCGTCACCGTGTGCTCCTGCATGGCCTCCAGCAGGGCGGACTGGGTCTTGGGCGTGGCACGGTTAATCTCATCCGCCAGCACCAGATTGGCAAAAACCGGCCCTCTCTCAAACCGAAAGCTGCTTTTCCCCTCCTCCTTCACCATAATATTAGTTCCCGTCACATCACTGGGCATCAGGTCCGGCGTGAACTGAATACGTTTGAAGGACAAGTGAAACACCTGTCCAACAGTGCGCACCAGCATGGTCTTGCCCAGCCCCGGCATACCTTCCAGAAGGACATTGCCCCCGGAGAGCATCGCCAGCATCACCTGACGGATGATCTCCCGCTGGCCGATGATGCCCTTGCCGATCTCCCGCTCACACTCCATGATTTTTTGTTGATATAATCCTAATTCCGACATTCCAATCTCCTTATTGTATACGAACCTCCATGCCGCAGCTGCGCTGCAACCCAAGTCCGTAAGAAAAATGTGGGCATACTTTGTTCTTCATAACCTGTCCTGATTGAACAATTTTGTTATCCGCCGCAAACGGATCCCTATGCCCGTCTTCTTCACTTGCTCAGCTTCTCAAAATATTCCCGGATCACTTCCTCCATGCCGCTGGGATACTTGCCCCTGGTGATGCCCTCAATGGCTCTGCTGGTATATTGGCTGATGACGGAATTATAGTCCACATGCTCGCCTTCCCAGGCAAGACCGTTTTGCTGCCGGAAATAATCGGAATTCTGATCCCCGTTTTTCTCACCGGTCAGGGACGGATCGTCCGCAATGTCATTGGGAACGCTGACATAGTCATGGGTGGCATTGCTGCTGCCGACTCCACGCCCGCTGCCGGAGCCTTCTCCGGAACCGCTGCCGCCGCTGCCCTGTCCGTTGCCGGAGCCTTCTCCGGAACCGTTGCCGCCGTTGCCCTGTCCGTCGCCGGAGCCTTTACCGTCCCCCGCTCCCTGTCCTCCGGAGCCGTTTCCGCTTCCTTCACTGCCATTGCCGCTTCCGCTCCCGTTGGAGGTACCGTAACTGCCGCTATCGGTACCAGGGCTGCCGCTCTGCCCGGGGGATACGGCCGCCTGCGTCATATTACCCCAGTCCCCCTTCTGTCCCGCCGCCTGAGCCAGGGCCTGGGCGGAAGCGATCCCCGCCGCCCCGGGGTTTTCCATCTGGCTGGCAAGCTGTGCCAGGCTCTGCCCGGCCTGCTGGTACTTATAGTCCAGCCGCTCCCGGGAAAGCCCCAGACTCTCCCAGGTATCCGCCTGAGCCAGTTCCTCCCGGGAGCGCTGCAGGGCCTCCAGAAGTTCCTGCATCCGCATTTTCTGTTCCTCCGTCAGGCTCTCCATGTCCACACCCTCCAGGGCCTCCACCAACTCCCCCAGCTTTTCCAGTTCCTCCGCCGCCTCTTCCTGCACCTGGTGGCGCAGCAGCGCCTGTTCCCGGACCGGGGAAGGCACCAGCGCAAGCCCTGCCACCATTGCCGCCGACAAAACCAGTGCCAGCACATGTCTCTTATCCGGCACTAGCGGTATCTTAATTTGATCACGTATCTGATTATAATGTTCAAAGGCATCCTGTCTCTGCATCTCCGCCAGGGTATCTCCGGTTTCCCTGCCTCTGTCCATCAGTTCATAGGCCGTGACCATACGCTCCTTCAACCCAAAGGAGTCCAGCCGTCTGGCCGCCTGCTCCATATCCGTCCGCCGGCACAGGGCATGGCATATCCCGGCCAGAAGCCCCAGGCCAAAGCACAGACCTGCCGCCTGGTGTGCATAGTAAAAAGGCCAGGCCAGGGAAGCCAGTTCGCAGGCCATGCCGGGCACACCCCCAGCCGCCGCAAACACGATGCCACAGTCAATGAGCCTGGCCAGATTCATTCTGTTTTTACACTTTTTGATCTGTGACGTCAAATACTTTTTAACATCCATATGCATTCCTCAGTGTCTGTTTTTAACGGCATGGCTGGCCCTGCGCCTGCCTCCCCTGATGGGGTTGATGCGTTTGGAGGCAAAATAGAGAAACAGGAAGGATATTCCCACAAACAGGATTGTGGCAGAGATAAACCACCAGTATCCAGTGGTCATCAGGGCGATGGGCCCTTGGGCCTTCGTCTGCCCCGCAAAAGAGCCCATATTGTTTGTCAGCGATTCTCCGGCCATGACCCTGGCAAAAAACTCTGCCAGATATACCGCCGGGTTCAACAACAGGCATAGATAAATGTTATCCCCATAGACTTCAAAGGGCTGTGGAATGCTGCCCAGGGTGTAGCGCAGATTCTCCGCCACCACCGCCACCACCACCGGGGGGACTACGGTTCCCAGGAAAAAGATCAGATAGAACACATAGGACAAAATCACGGCGCTGATGCTCTTTTTGCACAGAGAAGAACACAGTATCCCGATACTGGCCGAGAAAAGTGACACCAACAGCGCAATCCCCAAAAACCAAAACAAATATGCCCAGGACATACCGCCGATAATGAAGGGCAGCGCCATAACAGGCATGCTGGCCACCACAAAAAACATCCCCTGCACAATCGCCGTCATGACCTTTCCCAGGATGACCGAAATGGGCGACATGCCGGTGGTCATCATAATGTCAAATGTCTGGCGCTCCTTCTCTCCCGATATGGATGAAGCCGTCTTGACCGGCACAACCAGCCCCAGGATAATCAGCTGGGTTATTGCCAGCACCGGATAGAGCCATACCATGGCGCTGTAGATATTGCCGGTAGAATACCGGCTGTTCCCCTGAATTATGCTCATGGCGAGGAAGAAGACCAGCGCCAGTACCAATTCATACACAAATATCCCCCAGCAGATTTTCATACTGCGGGACTGCACCATTATATCTTTTTTTACGATGGGATTTAAATACATATACTTCCGCCCTCCTGTCCGCATTCCGCATGGAAATTGCCGGAAAATAACTGATATAACCTGTTCAGGAAAAATCCTGGTGCCCTTTCACCGCCCGTCCCCGGTCACGCGCATAAACAACGTCTCCAGGTCGCCCTCCTGCTTGTGAAAGCCGGTCACTACCACGCCTCCCGCGATCATTGCTCCCACCATCCGGGCAATCTCAGGCTTTGTCATATTGTGGGACAGTCTGATCTCATGTTCTCCCACGGAGTCCACCTTGACTCTGGTGCATTCATTGATAATGCGGATTGCCGTCTCATGGCCCTCCTCCAATGTGATGACCAGCTGGTTGTTTCCGAAAACCCCTTCCATCACGTCCTCGATCCGGCCTGCCGCCACCAGGCTGCCATGGTTCATGATCCCGATGCTGTTGCACATCTCGGAAAGCTCAGAGAGGATGTGGGAACTGATCACAATGGTCTTGCCCATGCCCCTCAAATTCTGCAAAAGCTCCTTCATCTCCACTCTGGCTCTTGGGTCCAGCCCGGAGTTAGGCTCATCCAAAACCAGCAGTGCCGGATTGTGGATCAGGGCCCTGGCCACACAGAGCCGTTGCTTCATGCCCCGGGAGAGTGTGTCCACAAAAGCCTCCTTCTTGTCGGAAAGATTCACCAGTTCCAGCAGATCGTCCGAAATCCGCCGGATTTCCCTGGAATGCATGCGGTACATGGAACCGTAGAAGTCCATATATTCCCGCACCTTCAGATTGTCATACACGCCGAAAAAATCCGGCACATAACCGAGCTGCCTCTTGATCTCCTTCTGATTCGCCAGCGCGTCTATTCCGTTGATGGCAATATACCCGCTGTTTGGCAGCATCAGCCCGCACACCATGCGGATAGTGGTAGTCTTACCCGCTCCGTTGGGACCCACAAACCCGAACAGATCTCCCTTGGGGATGTGCAGCGTCAGGTTGCTGACCGCCTGAAATTTACCATAGCTTTTATACAGATTACTGATTTGCAGCATCCTGTTACACCCCCGTTTCCGCATAGCCATACAGACAGCCATAGGAGGTCTCCTGGCATCTGTCAGCCACGGCCCTGTCATAGTCCTTCACAATGCCCACAATAGCCGCGTAAGCCCCGCCCCTTGGAACTGCCTCCCTGGCCACGCCCAGGCCGATAATGAGCATTCCCATGTCCTCTTCCCGGTAGCCGTCACCTATCGGACTTTGGTAGCCATAGATAGAGATCAGGTCGCCGTATAGCAAATCCCTTACCTTCTCCACAGAAGCGCTCTGATATATACATCTGCCATCGGCCGCTGCCTGCTGCAGATCCATACTTTCCCCTGCCTTCACATTCTTAAACACCATAAGCTCCCGGTCCAGCCACACTGCCATATAAGCCAGGTCACAGTCTGTCCCGTTGGTGACTGTCCCGCTGATTCCGCCGCCTGTACCGGTTTTTGCCTTCACCTGCGTTCCGGAGAGAACTCCCCTTGGCGCTGCGCTCCCTCCCGCATAGAGAAAGCCGCTGTCAAAGTTCTCCTGAGGCTTTATGCCGATGGCCAGACCCTCGCTGCCATAGCTCACTCTGTAAAAGTAATCGCTGTCTTTATAGACATATTTCCCGTCATACCCATTCCAGCCCGGCCCGGCCACATCATAACCGTCCTCCAGATGGAGTTCCCAGGGCTTCACGCCTGAGTGATAGGCCAGTAAATAGGTTTCCTTCCGATTGCTGTCCGCCCTCTGGGCCGTGACGGAATACACCCTGGTCTCGTTGACCCGGGCACCCTGCCCCAGGAAAAATACCCCTGCGATGAACAACAGCCCCAGTGCGGGCACTCCCACCCAATACCACTCACTCTTCCTGCACTTGCGCAGAACCAGATACAGAACCGGCCCCACCAGCACCACATATATTCCGATCAGCCATCTCAGCACGGAGAAATCCACCATCGTACTTCTGCTGTCAACGAACGCCAGCAGTCTCTGCCCCGCAGACTCCATGCTGGATTGTCTGTTATCTGACTTGAAGCTGTCCGCCCGGGCCATCAGTTCCTCATATAGATACTTCACGGAATACTTGTCCAGCTTCTGTAGTTCCTTATCTCCCAGCGGGCAGAAATATACCGCTGCCGCGCCGTCGCCGATGGATTTATAGACGGCCGGATTTACCGAGCTCTCATACACATTGCCCGTCGGATCGTAGTCCAGACGGGCAATGGCCATCTGGCCAAAGTCAATCTCTGCATCCGTGTAGTTATTGTAATAATCATATCTTTTTATATTACCTAAAAGAGCGTTCCCCTCCCCCGGTTCGCTTACGTCCAGAAGTTCCATCCCCAGAAAACCCTCGTCAAAACCGGAAAGAGTCTGTTCGGCATATGCGCCGGTCCCAATGATCAGCCCGCCTCCGTCCTCCACCCACTTCTGGATCGCCTGGATCTGTTCCCCTTTAAGCGATGCCACATTGAACTGGTCAATGACCAGAAAATAAAGCCCCTTCAGATATCCATCCAGATTATCCCCATCCAGTCTGATCAGATTCAGCGGGTAATCATCCCCACTGATATAGAGCTCCCTCCCCCCTGCGTCCATGTATGTCAACCCGGCGTAATGATCTGACAGAATGCCCACCGCAATCCCTGACACCAGGCTTCCAAACACATTTTCCAGCGGAACGGACTGTAGCAGCCTGCCCTTCTCATTCAGGAAATTCAACGCGCACAGCCCCTCTATGGTATCCGCCGCGCGCCCTGCCACATTGATGGTAAACTGTTTCTTCCCCTGGGCCGGAAGGGAGATCTCCGTATCGTACGCACAGTTGCCGTAACCGTAATTGGATACGAAAACCACCTGAACCGTGCCCTGGAAATCCTGGCCCCTGTTTTCCACCGTCACCTGCATGACATAATTTCCGTCATCCTGCCGCAGGACTTCCACATTGCCGGAAAATGTATTTTCCGCAGATCCCTCCGCATATACCACACTCTTGCCCCAGCCCGCCAGCAGGCAAAACACACATAAAAATGCGGCTGCAACAACCGTAAGCAGTCTTCTCATCATCCTTCCCCCTCCCGACGCTTTTCCAACGTGGTCTTTTCACAAATGACAAAAACCGATTTTTTTTAATCACCAGCAATTCGCTTTCCCTTACTGTCTGATACTCGTGAGTATATAATAACATACTCCCCTAACAAAATCCCGCAGTTTTTGTAAAATTATTTTTAAGATTTTAAAATGCCTGAAATGGAAAAAGCAAAGCCTTGGCCTGCATTTAAATACCTCACCTGCTTTGCTTTTTATATGTATACTAACGAGCGGTTAGATTTTCCTTCCTGCGTGTCACATGCTGTCCGGTTATGCAGCGTGGAGCGTGCAGGAATTGGAAAATCTTAGCGCTCGTTAGTATAACTCCCATCTGCCCGCTTCAGCAGGCATTCAAATCAGGATGGTGAAACTTCTTTTTCACCCTAACCGCCATGATTCCGCTCTGCGGAATCTCAAATCTGTGCGGAGAATGCCCGTATTTTGGGCATTCTCCTGTGTGAGACTTAGTACCTTTCCACGAAACAGCCTCTGCTGTGAGTCGGACTTGCATGACAAGTCCCAGAAGTACTTCTCACACTACTTCTTACAGTTTAAATATAGACAACTCCTCCATCAGGCTCTCCGCCTCATGAGTCAGCACAACCGTACTCTGATCCACGGAGTGCATCAGGGCCGTAAGCTCCTCGATGGATGCGTTCACCTCCTGGCTGGCTGCGGCATTGCTCTCCGACACGTCGCCCAGTACAGTCACTTCCTCCGATATGCTTCTCATCTGCTCCTGGGTCTGGGATACTGCTTTGCTGATGGTATCCACCTGGATGGAGGTATTCTTGATGGCTTCGTCAACCTGCTTAAAGGATGTAATCACCTCTGTGATCCCCTTCATGCTCTCCGAATTGTTCTGCACCACCACGTCAATGCTGTCCGCGCACTCCTTGAAATCCTCCGTGATATTGGAAATAATGTCCTTGATTCCCACCAACTCCTTGGCCGTATTTTCCGACAGGGTGCGGATGCTGTCTGCCACCACCGAGAAGCCTCTTCCCATCTCGCCGGCACGAGCCGCTTCTATGGAGGCATTCAGGGAGAGCAGGTTGGTCTGGGATGCGATATCTTCTATGCTGGAGAGAATCTCGGACATTTTGGTGATAACCCTGTTGGTGGCATCAATCTTGTCCTTGATCCCCACTACGCTCTCCGACATCATCTCACTGGTTTTCTGAGTGGCTTCTATCTTTACCCGCATATCATTGCAGTTACTTGTCAGGCTGGCGGAGCTGCTCTCAATATCCTCCACACAGCTGGCAATACCGGAGGTCTGTTCCCGCATGACCCCGATCCCGTTGGTGATGCTCACCACGATTCCCGCCTGGCTGGTATTGTTCCGCGCCACGTCCTCTATGGCCTTGGCAATCTCCTCGCTGGCGCTCAGTGTGGAGGCCGCCGTCCCCCGCAGATTGTCCGCCGAACTTTGGGCCTCCCGGCTGACCTTTGATATGTCAGTGACCATCACCTTCAATTTCCTTGCCATGGCGCTCACGGAATTGTTCATGGACGCAATCTCATCCCGCCCGGACATGTCCTGCACCTCAACGCTTAAGTCGCCGTTGGCAACATGGCTTATGGTGTTGCTCACATTGATAATCAGCTTCGCCATCCTGGCAACAATGACATAGGCCACAATGGTTACCAGGACTATGGTGACCACGGAGATGGCAAGTATGGCAACCAGCAGCCGGGTCAGCATCTCCCGCACCTCCGCCTGGGGTTTGCCCGCAAACAGCATCCCCCCGTCGACGGGAATATAGTATCCGTAATAGGGCTTACCATTCACCGATACATTGGAACTGAAGAACGTTTTTCCGCCGTTCAGTGTCGTATCAATGACCTCCTGGGACGCCTTGGTTCCCACCGCCCCCTCTATGGAACTGTATACCCTGGTGTCCCCTTCAAACACTGTGATATCAATATCCATGTCCTGGAAGGCATACAGATCATCGCTGTATCCCTCACAGGCAATCCGCAGCTGTCCCTCGATTGCGTCCACCAGCGCGCCCCTGGCCTGAATAAACGCGAAAATCCCTACGCCGAATCCTAAAACCACTACCGGGATCAGAACCAACATAATCAGCTTTTGTTTTAGTTTCATTCGTATACCCTCCTCTAAAATAAATAAGTTCCCCCGGCTTATTGGGAACTTAAATTCTATATTTTTTGCCTGTCTTTCCTGCCGCATGAGCCGTATGCCATTTTACTTTTTTTGAAATATTGGTACAATTTTAACACATAACTTTTTATGTTGCAAGTAGAACTTGTACAAATACGATAAAAATTTGTTGGTTTTTCCATAATACTACACAAAAATGGCATTATTTCTGCAAAAAATCTGTCACATTTATTACTCCCAGAACAAATGCCTGTCGTAAACACTTTATCTGTACATCCCATTCAGATTCTGCTATATTATACTGTATCCAGGCAATGCCGTTACTTATCGTAAACGACATAACAAGCTTCTGCTTTCCGTCTTACAAAAGCCGTATATGGAAGCTTTTGCAAGGCCGAAAGCATAATTTCTAAAGCCGTTGACTATATATAAGAATTTGTGTTTTAATATGGGGACAGGGTTGAAAAATGCATATTCAACTATTGATTTGAGTGTGCGCCCCGGCACACAGATGGGTATACATTATGAGAATTTACGATTTTGCAGAAAAAAACTATGGTATCTATGACGCGGAGAGAGGTTCCGGTTTTCTGGCGCGGACGGCGTCCATGCCGCCCCGGAGGCTTTGCCCGGAGAAGCTGCGGTTCACAGGGCAGGGAGTGGTTATGCCGCCCTGCCCTGAGTTGGCATATGAGAGGAATGCCAACGACTTCGATTTCGGCGGCCTGGCCTTCCGTGTGGATGTGCCGGAACCCGGGGCCTATCATCTGGAGGTGGAACTTTCCCCCCTGTCGGATGCTGCACGCGTCGCCGTGAACGGTACTCACCCGGAGCAGATCGCACAGAAAGGATGGTGGGACGCCGCCCAACTGATCCCACGCATACATACGGCTTCCTGGGCTGATCATGTCTGGTCCTTTGACTATGTCTGCGGCGGGCGCTCCCTGGAGATCGAGGTGGAGCCGGCGACGCCGAATCTCACCGTGGCCATCCGCAGAATCAGCGTCTCGCCGCTGCCGCTGGCCGCCGCCGGGACGCTTCCCACCCTGTATACCCTGGGGGATTCCACCGTAAAGTCCTACGTATATGAGGAAAATATTATGTCTGCCTGGGGCCAGATCTTCGACGATCTTTTTGACCCGGAGCAGGTGAGGGTGATGAATTATGCCATGGGCGGGCGTTCCCTGTCCACTCTTTACCGGGAAGGGCGCGCCAACGACCTCTTTTTAAATGCCCGGCCCGGGGACTATCTGTTGCTGCAGTCCGGGCATAACGACGAAGCCCGGGGACCCCTGAACGGCCCCGGGGCCCGGTACGGCAGAGGCAACACGGAGGAAGGTTTTGCGGCAAGACTGGAAAACTACTTTATCCCCGCCGCCAGAGCCATGAAGCTGAACCTGATTTTGGTCACGCCCATGACCCGGATCAGCGCTGAGAAGACCTGTGAAGAAAACGGCGTCGTGTTCTGCGGCTTCGCAAAATCCGGCAGCATCGACTGTCCCGGACTGCTTCGGCAG
>CAMWSA010000019.1 GCA_947176785.1 uncultured Lachnospiraceae bacterium | reverse complement strand
ATTCCATACTGTAATCCTCATTTTCGGCGATTGCATCTGACCGGAGGACACCCATCTGGTCAAATATGACCACCTTCAGCTTTCCCCCCAGGGCCTTTGCCTGATTCACAAAATCCATACAGCTTGCGCCGGGCCCGCCATGGAGGTAGACCAGGACGTCTTTGTTTTCTGCACCATACACTTCATAATAAATGCTTTTTCCGTATATTTCGATAAACATATTTGCTTCCCCCAAAATTTACCGTGTGTTATCCTTTTCCTGTTTGTAACCTCATTATATCATTTTATGCCGTATATGCAAGCAATGCTTACAAGCTGCCGGGTTCATATCCCCTCCGTTTATCCCGGTTCCATGTCATAACACGTATAGCTGCTCCCCCCTTTTCCCACATGGTGCGCTGCATAATTTACAGTTCTGTATATGCAATCTGTGTCCCGTTATAGTTAATGGTTAAGGACACATTCTGCTGGATTTCAAGCAACACATATCCGGTTTTTCCAAATGAAGTACCCACGTCGAAAATATTTACCGTCCCACTATCGCGGTCGGTATAAATCTCCGGCTGATAAGCATAATTGTAAGGTATACCGCCGAAATAGATATATTGATATCCATCTCTTTCAATCACATACCACGTTCCCGTATCACAAGAATTTATAATTTCCCCCAGTTCCTCAGAAAGCTCTTCTTTTGTTGTCCTGACGACTCTTCCAATATGCTGGTCTTTTAATAGCATATCTGAATTATGATCGAAGCCATTAAGGGAAGCATCTTCCTTTTCCGGTGGTATTTCTAATTGACTATCCGGAGAATACCCCTCCATATCGTAAAGCACTTCTTCTGCTTCTGATTCTGTAAGATATTCAACACTTGTAATGGAATTGTTTTTATCCCGTAACACTCGCAAATCTATACTTCCCTCATTATCAAAGATAAAATTTTCAAAAGAGCCATTTATTCGTAAGTCCATAAAAACCCTTATACGTTCACCTTGATAGTAGTAAACGCCATCTATGACGGCAATTCCATGCTGTACGTATTCTGCCGAATATAAATGATCCTTTTTGTCTGTCTTATCAATATCCTTTGCATTTCTGTTTGATTCGTTTTCTGTTGATCCTTCATTCTGTTTTTCTTCCTCTTTCCAAGCTAAGTCATCGTTCGTAGCAGCAGATGCAGCATATGCACCAGTTGCAAAAAAGCAAGCGCAAATAAAGACAGAGAAAACGGCGGTAATGGCAGTAACGTGTTTTGATTTTTTCTTGAATTTCATAATTGCACCTAACCTTTCCTTTAATTGTTCCGCCCCCTCCGTTAATGTAACGGAAGCCAGGGAGCTTTTATATAGATTGTTTGCCTTCAGAAAAGAAATCAGTATATCTCCATATTCGCGCCTTGTTTTGTCACCAAGTACAGATATGATTTTTTCATCACAAGACAATTCACAAGCTTTATTCACTTCCTTTTCCAGCAGGTATACAAAAGGATTGAACCAATGGACGCAGACAACAATCTGTATCAGCCATTTGTAAAACATATCCCTTTGTTTGTAATGAATCAATTCATGCACAAAGATATAAGATAACTCTTTATCTTCCAATTCGCAGACAGGTAAAACAATTCTTGGATGAAAGAAGCCAACCATTATAGGGGAAGCAATCATCGGATTACAGGATAACTCCGCTCTTGTTTTGATTTTCAGCTTTTCTTCACAAGCAGACAACAAATTTAAGGTTTTAATATCCGACACCTCTGTATTGCCAGCTTTGATGAATTGGATAAAGCTTTGATAAACTGTTATTTTGCGGACAAATAGAACCATTGCCGCTATTGACCAGATCAAAAACAGGCAGACATAGCTATTAAACGGTTCACGCAGGGCAATGGCAGTCAGATCCCGGTTTGCCTGTATTGGTCCTGTTCCATTGTTATCCGAATACATGGAAACAGGTGCATTGGTGTTTGTGAAAATTTCATTCGTTATTGCTGCATCGGACTTTTCAAACAAGCTTCCAACAATCGTAGTATCGGGAGTAAAAGGAAGCAGAAAGCGTAACGCAGCAATTATCCAAATGTAATACTGCCAACATCTGCTGAATTTGTTTTTATATAATGGTTTCAATCCCAAAATGAGCAGTAATAATAGTGTGCCGGAAACAGACAGCGACAATAATATTTTCATAAACTCATTCATTTTCTTTTCTCCAAAAGCTTTCTATTTCTTTCATTTCGTCTGCCGAGAGAATATCCTGCCGCAACAACGTTGATACTAAATTTTTCACGTTCCCGCCGTATACTTTATCAAGGAAGCTGTGGGTCTGCATGGTCTGATATTCTGCTTCTGTTACCATAGCCACATATTCATTCCGTCTGCCTATCTTTTTGACTTTCAAAAACTTTTTTTCTCCCAGCCGGGAAAGCAGAGTGAGTACAGTGTTGCTTTTCCATTCGTTTTTGTCTTTTCCCAGTTCCTCCATGATAAGGGAGTATAAAGCCGCCCCTCCGTTTTTCCAGATGATTTTCATTAGTACCAGTTCGGATTCAGAAATTTGCTGTGCCATAATGTCCTCCTTTATCTTAACATTTTGTAGGTATGCATTCATATTAACACTTTGTAGGCGATAATGCAATACCCTAAAAAAGCAAATTCCAACTTATTGAGAAATCCGAGCTTTTCTATCTGAAAATACCCTGTATGTTATCCCGTTTCAGTTTGTACCCTTTTTGCCGTAAATTCAAGCAGCACATATAAACTGCATATTGCTGAAGCTTCACATGATTTCTTGGTTGTAAACGTCTCCGAATCGTGCTATTATTGTATGCAAAAGCACAACGGGAGAGGTTCTATGGCCGGAAAAATAATGCCGAATCGGCTAGATCGGGTTTTCTATCAATATCAGGAGGAGTTGGAGGCCAAGGCCCTGGAGGTCCTGCGCTCGGGATGGTATGTGCTGGGGCCGGAGGTGGAGGGTTTTGAGAGGGAATTTGCCGACTATACCGGTTCCCGGTACTGCGTGGGCCTGGCCAGCGGCCTGGACGCCCTGTGGCTGGCTTTCCGGGTCCTGGGAATCGGCCCGGGCGATGAGGTGATCGTGCAGGCCAACACCTATATCGCCAGTGTAATGGGCATCACCATCAACGGGGCCACGCCCGTCTTCGCGGAGCCGGATGTTTATTTCAATATGGATACCTCACGGCTGGAGGGACTTATAACGGAGCGCACCAGGGCCATCCTGGCAGTTCATCTGTACGGCCAGGCCGCCAATATGGGAGAAATCCTGCGGGTCTGCCAAAAACATCATCTGCGCCTGGTGGAGGACTGTGCCCAGTCCCATGGGGCTTGCTTTAAGGGCAAAATGACCGGCACCTTCGGGGATATCGGCTGCTTTTCCTTCTATCCCTCCAAAAATCTGGGGGCATTCGGCGATGCGGGGGCTATTGTCACCGACGATGAAGAGCTTGCCGCAAGTATGCGTATTTACCGCAATTACGGCAGCGAAAAACGCTACCATAACAAGGTGGTGGGAGCAAATTCCCGGCTGGACGAATTACAGGCGGGACTGTTGCGCGTCCGCTTAAGACATCTTGCGGGACTGTCGGAGGAGAGAAAAAAACTGGCAGGCCGATACAGCCGGGAACTGCAAAATGAATGTCTCCTGCTTCCCCGGGTGAGGCCGGGCTGCGACAGCGTGTGGCATCAGTATGTGATCCGCACGAAAAGGAGAACGGAACTGATCCAATATCTGGACCGGCAGGGAATCGGCACAATCATCCATTACCCCATACCGCCCCATCTGTCGGAAGCGTATGCATATCTGGGACATCAGCGGGGAGAATACCCCCTTGCGGAGGAGTATGCGGACACCGTCCTGTCCCTTCCCATGTATAACGGTATGACAGCCGGGGAACAGGAAGCCGTCATAGAGGCGCTGAATGCTTTTCCGGCATAAGCTGCCCTATCGGCCCAGGCATATATGTTGAAAATAAAACAGGGAAACTCTTGGAGGTATGACTTCCAAGCATTGATCGACGCAGCAGCCCGGCCGGTCCCGGGGTATGCGGAAACGGGGAGAACATGAAGCTGGAGGAACAGTATAAAATCATAGAATTTATGGACCTGGGCGATGAGCGGGGCAATCTGGTGGTGATCGAGGGAAACGGGCTGGATATTCCCTTTGATATCAGGAGAGTCTTTTATATATACGGCTCGGACGCCCGGGTGGTACGGGGCCAACACGCCAATCGGGAGACGGAGTTTTTGCTGGTGAACGTATCCGGCACCAGCAAGGTGAAGGTGGACAACGGCAGGGAGTCCAGGGTGATCGAATTGAACCGCCCCCGTATGGGGCTGTATCTCTCTCCCATGGTGTGGAAAGACATGTATGATTTTTCCCGGGACAGCGTGCTGCTGGTGCTGGCCAGCAGACATTATGATCCGGCGGAATATATAAGGAATTATCAGGATTACCTGGCAGAATTGGGAAAAATGGAGGGAGCGGCCCATGAGTAGACTTTCCATCGTGGTTCCGGTATATTACAATGAAGATACTTTGATGGACCTGTACGAGGACATGCGGGCCAAGATCCTGGAAAAACTGGGAGACTATGAGATCGTCCTGGTGGACGACGGCTCCGGGGACCGCTCCTGGGAAATCATGAACCATATCCGGGATCTGGACAACCGCGTACGGCTGGTAAAATTGTCCCGGAATTTCGGGGAACATGCGGCGCTCCTTGCGGGTCTGTCCGTGTGTACCGGGGACTGCGCCGTGACAAAGCAGGCAGACCTCCAGGAAGATTCCGAAATCATCCTGGAGATGTATGACAGCTGGAAGCGGGGAAACAAGGTGGTTTTGGCCGTCCGCAGATCCCGGGACGAGAGCCGGGTAAAAATCTTCTTTGCCAATCTGTACTACAGTCTGGTTCGCAAATTTGTGAATAAGAATATGCCCGCCGGAGGCTGTGACTGCTACCTGATCGACCGCAAGGTCATCGAGGTGCTGGAGCGGTTGGATGAAAAGAATTCCAGCCTGACCCTTCAGGTGTTGTGGGCGGGTTTTCAGACGGACATGGTGTATTTTGACAGAAGAGACCGGGAAAAAGGGGAATCCCGGTGGACTTTTGCCAAGAAATTCAAGCTTGTGATGGATTCCATGATGAGTTTTTCCTATATTCCCATCCGTCTCATGTCCCTGGTGGGCGTGTTCTTCAACATCGGCGCTGTCATTCTGTTTGTCAGCGTACTGGTGGAATATTTTACCAAGGGGACTCCCATTGCGGGATGGTCTTCCCTGATGTGCGTGGTCCTCTGCTCCTCGGGGTTGATCCTGCTGATGCTGGGGATTCTGGGGGAATACCTGTGGCGGACCCTGGACGCGGCCAGGACAAGGCCGCCGTTCATTATTGACGAAGAGGTGACGCCGGGAGAGCTTATCAAAAAACCGGCAGGCCACACCAATCTGGACGGATAAACCAATACCCTATCGGCAGCGCCGATGAAAAAATATACAGGCAGGATTGATTATGACGGCAAAATATTGGAGAATTATTTTCACAGTACTGTTGGCGGGAAGCATCCTGGCCGCCCTGAAGCTTATCTTTTTTGACTATACCATGGATGAGGAATATCAACTCATGATGGGCTACCGCACTCTGCGGGGAGATGCCCTGTTTCGGGAGATGTGGGAACCCCACCAGACCTCCTCTTTCCTGTGTACAGGTCTTATGTGGCTATACAAAACCCTCACGGGAACCTATACGGGCATCCTGCTCTATCTCAGAGTCTGCACCACCTTGATCCAGGCGGGTATCAGCCTGTTCCTCTACCGGGTACTCAGACAGCTGTTGGAGCGCAGCTATGCCCTGCTCTGCTCCCTTATCTATTTTAATATGATCCCCAAGATCATCCAAATCCCCGATTTTTCCAATATGCAGCTGTGGTTTTTCACCTTGACCGTGCTGTGCCTGATCCAGTACTATCTTTGGAAAGACCGGCAAAATACAGACAGGGCGTGGCTTGTTTTTGCGGCGGGTATCGGCATGGCCATGGAAGTTCTGTCCTATCCCTCCTGTGTGATCCTCTTTCCCTTTTTTCTATTATATATTTTCCGAAAATCCGGATCTGCAAAATGGCGGGACATGGGACTGTTTACCGGCGCATGCGCTGTCAGCGCCCTGGTCTGGCTGTGTCTTGTCCTGAGCCGGGTGAGCCTGGAGGAGTTGCTGCGCAATGTGGAATTGTTGGTCAGCTTTGATCTGACCCATGAAATTTCCGGTGCCACACAGGGAAAGGCGGCGGGCATTTTTTCCAATTTGCTGGGAGGTGCCGCTTTCCTGCTCCTGACCCTGCTCTTAAGCCTGCCGGCCATGATTCTTACGCGGAAAAGGAATCCGGGATGGGGCAGGCGGCAATGTCTCCCTGTGTTTCTGACTGTCATGATATTTGTCTCGGAATGCGTCCAGTCCTATCTGTGGGCTGTGAAAAAAAGCGGCTACGAGGTTTATCAGCTGCACCTGCTCCTGCTGTTGCTGGCCGGTCTCCTTGTCTGGAAACAGGCCGGATGCCTGCGAGGATATTTTGCGGCAGGCATCATCGGCACACTGCTCTCCCTGGCGGCTGTGATCTATATCAGTGATCTGGAAATGTTTTACGCGCTGCCCCACGGCGTTTTGGGGGTGCTGTTCTGCTCTGTTTTGCTGGCGCTGTCTCTTAAGGAGGCCCTGGGAAAAGCTTCGGGCAAATGGATTTATTTCCTGCTGATCAGCCTGTGCCTGGTAAGCATTTTCGGGAAGGGCTATACACTCCGGGCGGGCCGGAATTACAATGTGGTGTCAGACACCGAAAGCATCATGAAATGCGGACCTGCGATAGGGATTTTTTCTGACTATATGAACTGCTATATATATAATTGCAATTACGAGGATTTCGGGACCTATGTGAGAGAGGACGACGTGGTATTGATCGTGACCAACATGGTCACTTCCGCAGGTACTACGCCCTATATGATGGTTGGGGCAGAGGTGGCCCATTACTCCATTGTGGACCCCACAGCTTACGACGAAAGGCTGCTGGCTTACTGGGAACTGTATCCGGAGAAGCAGCCCAATGTCATCGTGGTAGACTGCTGGTATGGGGAACTGAAGGAAAGTCCCGGGAGTTGGATCATGGAGTATATCGAGAAAGAGTTCGGATACAGCCAGGTGAATGATGGCCGGTATGTACGCTTTTATAGAAAATAGCCACAGGTTTGGGGGAAAATACAGACCCGGCCTTTACAGCCGATTTGCGTGCCCGCCGAAGCGGGCGAATGGATGTTCATATGAAAAATGTCAAACAGTTTCTCAAATTCGGCCTGGTGGGGCTGTCCAATACCTTGATCAGCGAGCTTGTGTACGCTGTGATTGTCTGTCTGAAAGGACATTATCTGCTGGCGAGCGTCACCGGATTTGTACTGAGTATCTTTAACGCCTACTATTGGAACAACCGATATGTATTCAAGGAAGATAATAGCCTGGAGAAAAGAGTCTGGTGGAAAGTACTGATTAAGACCTTTATCGCCTATCTGTGGGGATTTCTGGCCAATCTGCTGTTGTTGGTCTTCTGGATTGATGTGCTGCATATCGCAAATGATCTGGAGCCGGCGGCAAAGCTGCTGGCCTCGTGGGGAATCCGGTTTCTG
This sequence comes from uncultured Lachnospiraceae bacterium, assembly GCA_947176785.1. GTDB lineage: Bacteria > Bacillota > Clostridia > Lachnospirales > Lachnospiraceae > Acetatifactor. The sequence continues at coordinate 13,511 of CAMWSA010000019.1, read as the reverse complement.
GACGCAGAGGTTCTCGGCAATCTGTTTGCGGAAGGCATCAATCTGATTCTTGTGCTGCCCATGAATTATCTGATTAATAAGCTTTGGGCATACCGGCAGGGAAGCCGCAAAAATGACTGAACAAGCCTCTCTTTCCCTATTATCGGTATTTAAATTTTATAATGCTTTTTAAGAAGAATTGCTAATTCCAATTCATTCACATATACTAATAGTCAGGGAAGGGGTTTCTTCCTAATAGAGGTTACGAAGCCTGCCAAAATCGTTTTAACAGAGGGAGCAGGCAGATGCCTGCTCCCTCTGTTCCATAACGGTTTGAGGTTCCATACCATATATCTCTATATGTATCACAAAAAACTTGTGACTTTCCTGCATATCGCAGCTTACCCTGCAAACTCCTGTCTGCCTGCTTCAGCGTGTACTCATATCAGGATGGTGAAAGCCCTTTACCCCCATATCCCTTGATGTGTAACCGGAAGTGGGACTTCCAAGCCTATGCCCCAGGCTGATCCTGACGGCTCATCTCCAGCAGCTTGCTGCGCATCTCATTTTCAATTCGCTGTAATTCTATTTCCGCGCTCCGACGCTTCTGGCGTCCCTCATCCTGAATTTTCCTCACCTCGTCCAGCGTACTGATCAGTGTCTGGTTGGTGATCGTCAAGGTCTCGATATCCACGATACCCCGCTCCGCCTCCTTGGCCGTCTCCACCGTGGCGATCTTCAGAGCCTCCGCATTCTTCCGCAGCAGCTCATTGGTCACGTTGCTGACTTCCCTCTGGGCCTTGGCCGCATCCGCAGAGTGATCCAGGCCGATGGCAATCACCATCTGGCTCTTCCACAGGGGGATGGTATTCACCAGTGTGGACTGAATCTTCTCGGACATGATGGTGTCATTACTCTGGATCAGACGGATCTGGGGAGCCATCTGCAATGAGATGGTCCTGGTCAGTTCCAGGTCATAAAGCTTCTTCTCAAAGCGTTCGCACATGCTGGAGAAATCCTTGGCCTTCTGCGCATCCTCCGGCAGGCCGCTCTGCTCCGCCTTGTCTACCAGCTCCTTCAGTTCTACGTTGCGGGCCTGCTCCAGCTTTTTCTTTCCCGCCAGTATGTACATGGACAATTCCTTGAAATAGTTCAGGTTCAACTCATACATCTTGTCCAGCATGGCTACGTCCTTAAGCAGCGTGATCTGATGCTCCTCCATAACCTTGCACACCTTGTTGATGTTGACCTCCGCCTTGTCGTACTTTGCTCTCATATTGGCCAGCTTATTGCTGCTCTTCTTAAAGATTCCCAGAAAGCCCTTTTCTTCCTCGCCCTCTTCAAAGGAGCGCAGTTCGCCCACCACATCCGTCAGCAGCTGGCCGATCTCACCCAGATCCTTGGTGCGCACGCTGCCCAGGGCATTCTCGGAGAAATCCGCAATCTTCTTCTGGCTTCCCGCACCATATTGCAGGATCAGCTGTGTGTTGTGCAGGTCAATCTGTTCGACGAAATCATCCACCATCTTTTGCTCCTCCGGAGTCAGTTCCACATTCATCTGCTCCTTGACCGCCTCCGTCACCTGCGCGTCGCTCATGGGAACCGCCTCCTGCTTCGGCGACCCAAAAGGCTCCAGCGTCAAAGTAGGTGCCTGTTTTAACATAGTGTCCAAATCACTCATTTTCTTCCTCTCATTCTGCCGCCCCGGCGGCTCTTTCATTATCTGTCAATATCCGCGCCCTGTGCGGGCTCTCACTGTTCCGTCCCGGCAAAACGCAAGCCGTGTCGTTTTCTCCCGTCACTGTTCCAATTTTGCATATTCCAGTTCTTTGCTGATGCTCTCCTTAGTCAGTCCCTCCTGGGCCAGCATGGTCTCCAACACTTGAGCATCCGTTGTCACATCATATACCCGGTTGCGGAACAGGTTGTTGAGCAGTTCCGTGAACGCCGCATTGATGGTGTCCAGCGTCTTCTCGATCTGGGCCTTGGCGGAAAGGATGTCCTCCCCGGGCACGCTGACCCCGTCAAACTCCCTGTATGCCTCCACCAGCTTTAAGGTGGTGGGAAGATAGTAGTCCATCAGCTTATGCATCTGGGACATCTGATCCGGATACTCTCTCACCTTATCAAAAATCTCTTTCAGCAGGTTCTCCAGGCGGTACAGCTTGGATGAAATCACTTCCCCCTCGATGGCGTCATTCATATCCCGCAGCTTGCGGATACACTCCATGCCCTCGGCTACCATCTGATTTAACTCCTGCATGCGGGCCTGCTGTTCCTTCTCCATTATTTCCCCGGGAGTCAGGGGCTTCTCCTGAGGGGGCGGCAGCGCTTCCCGCTCCCTGGACTGGCGCGCTACCTCCGCATCCCGGTACTGCTTGTATATCACATCATTGAGCATGAAGGTAGAGCCCTGGTCGTCCAAATGGCCGTGCGGAAAAATCCCCAGCCGCAGCATCCTCTTTATATCCCGCAGCACATACCCCCTGCTGTTCTGGGTAGCCGCCGCCAGCTGGGCAATCTCGGCATACATCTTGCTGCCGCATAGCTGGATATAGCGGTCCGCCCGCTTCAGGCGGTGGTGCTTGGAGTTTCCCAGCTGAATCATACCAAAGAAAAACAACATGATCGCTGCCGCAGGCACCATTACGGGAACCGCCCCGCCCAACAACGCAAGCAGGAGGATACTTCCGCCCAACCCCATGCCGATACCGCCGAACACCTTATAAAGCACTCCTGCCACATTTCCCACGCGCCTGGTTTTAACTAATGGGCCCGGGCGCACCATGGGCATAGCTTGCTGCATAGGCCAGCCATAGGGCATATTGCCGCCCTGGCCGCCCTGGCCGCCGAAAAACCCCCTTCCCGGCTGTCCGTTCTGTCCTCCCTGCAAGGCCGCATTCCCCTGGGACGCCATGTTACCCTGAGGGGGCACCTGGCCCGGCTGCTGTCCTGCCGGTCCCCTGGTACTCCAGCTGGCGCTGAAATGCTCGTGCTGCCGCTTCCAGTTCTCCCAGTTCTGCTTCATCTGTTCCTTCTGGCTGTTTATCCGCTCCGCACCCTCGGGACTGCCTCCAAGGAAAGTATAGTTTGCCTCACGGATGGCATTAGTCACCGTCTGACCCACCAGTTCATTCAAATTCTTAAAATCGCCACTGTTAAGCCCCTCCGTCAAAGCGTCACGGAATTGCTCGCCCAGTGTGTTGTTGCCCCTATTCTCGCTCATTGACATCAAACCTCATCTATACCGGCCTATCTATACTGACACTGCTAAGCTCTTCCAATTCCCGCACGGCACATATTGCGCAATTATAGTAAACGACATAACAAATTTCCGCTTTCGATCCTTGCAAAAGCCATATATGAAAGCGTTTGCAAGACCGAAAGCAAAATTTCCAATATTATTGACTATATCGTAAAAGACATATGCCGGAGGCTTATGGCAGCGTGTGCCGTGCAGGAAGGAAAATCTAATCGGTTGTTCATATAAAACTCTTACGCCCATTATCACACATAATACACAGGTCTGCAATATCTTTATAAAATTTTAAGAGCTTGGAGGACTGTGCCGCATATATAGTCAACGACATTGAAATTTCTACTTTCAAGGCTTGGGAAAACCATATACGCAGGTTTTATACTGACGAGCGCTAAGCTTCTCCAATTCCTGCCAGGCACATGCCGCATAATCAGGCGTCATGCGCCTGGCAGGAAGGAAAATCTAACCACTCGTGAGTATAGCAAGGCTTCAAGTGAAATTTCAAATGTCTTTGACTATAGGATATGGCCGTACTGTCCCATGGCGTGTCACATCCCCCTACCGGTCCATCTCCGCCACCCGGCCGGTGGACTTATGCTCCCTGATAATACCGTCAATCTCCTTTAAGTCCGTGGACAGCAGATCGCCGGGAATCGTATTTTTCAGGGCACTGGTGGCATTACCGTACTCCAGGGCCCTCCGGTAATCCCCCTCCCTGGACAGCAGGCCGTAAAGCACACCGGAAATGTAGGCATCACCGCTGCCGATCCGGTCCACCACCTCAATATCCGCATAGGGCTGCTCCTCATAATAAGTATCGTCCTTGGCGCTGTAGATGATGGAGCCGAAGGTATGCCGCTTGGGGCTATGCACTATTCTCTGGGTGGAGGCCACGATGGAGATGGGATACTCTTGGGTAAAGCTTTTCATGATCTCTCTGGCGTTACCTTCCTTTAAGAAAGTCAGCCGCGCCGTATCCTCCGAGCAGAAAAACACATCCACATAGGGAAGTATACCTTCGATGCACTCCTTTGCCTCCGCGCCGGTCCACAGGTTGCCTCTGAAATTCACGTCAAAGGAGATCAGCGTCCCCTGGGCCTTAAAGCGCCGGATCATCTCTATGGCTGTCTCCCGCAGCTGGGGACTCAGAGCCAGCGTGATGCCGCTGGTGTGGAAGCACCGTGCGGCCTGGTAGAGGCTGTCGTCATAATCCGCCACCGTCAGCTTGTTCACAGAGGTGTTCTTCCTGTCGTACACGATCCTGGGTTTGCGGGGATAGGCACCGCTCTCATAGTAATATACCCCCAGACGTGCGTCCTGATCCTGATCATAAACCAGATAGTCGTCGCTGACACCGCAGAGACGGACACGGTTCTTGATATAAGTGCCCAGGTCGTTGGCTGGCAGCTTGGAGATAATGCCGCATCTAAGGCCCAGCATGGCGGCACCGGTGATGGCATTCAACTCCGCTCCCCCCGCCTGCTTGCCCAGAGTGTCTCCCCTTGTAATCCTCTCATTGTCCGGCGGCGACAGTCGCAGCATCAGCTCACCCAGTGACAACAGATCAAAATCCTTTTTCATACACATACCCTGCCTTTCTATATTTAGTGTTCCGCCATACTCACGGCGATCAGTTTTTCCGTCCTGCGCCGGGCAGGAAGAAAATCTAACCGCCCGTGAGTATGGTATAAAATCAATCACGATTTGATATATATTTTAACACATTTCCACAATGCGGTAAAGGCAATGGCACAAATTGACCTATTTTTCATTAAGCAGCACTTCCATGGCCTCCAACAGCCGTTCCGTGTCGGAGAGGAGGCTTTGGGCATCCTTCTCAATAACATTGCATTTCTTATATTTATAGGTAAAAAAGGGATTGCCGTAGGCCGTGAAGCGCAGCCTGTCCCCATAGGGCTTCAGAAAGCCGGGAATTCGCTCCGGCGCAATGGGGGCGTCGGGCCGGAAGGTAAAAATAATCCGCTCGTTTTTCCCCTTCAACTCCGTCATGTAGAGCCGGTGGGCCGCCACACGGATCAGGGAGATCCGCAGCAGATTCTCCACAGAGGTGGGAACCTCCCCAAAGCGGTCCAGCAGTTCGTCCCGCATATCGTCCCGCTCCCGGATATTCTCGATGCCCGCTATCCGCTTGTAGATATCCAGCTTCTGTACTTCATTGACAATATATTCCGGCGGTATAAAGGCATCCACGTCCAGATCCACGATGGTGGCAAAATCCGCCGCCGTGGTAATCCCTTTCCTTCGCTGCACCGCCTCGTTCAGCATCTTACAGTACAGGTCATAGCCCACCGCCTCCATATGCCCGTGCTGGCGCATGCCCAGCAGATTGCCTGCCCCCCGGATCTCCAGGTCCCGCATGGCAATCTTGAAACCGCTGCCCAGGTCCGTAAACTCCCGGATGGCCGCCAGGCGCTTCTCCGCCACCTCCTTGAGCATCTTGTCCCGCTTATACATGAGAAAAGCGTAGGCCGTCCGGTTGGAACGCCCCACCCGCCCCCGCAGCTGGTACAGCTGGGACAGGCCCAGATTGTCCGAATCGTGGATAATCATGGTATTCACATTGGAGATATCCAATCCGGTCTCAATGATGGTGGTGGACACCAGCACGTCAATCTCCCCGGCGATAAAGTCCACCATGATCTTTTCCAGTTCATGCTCCTTCATCTGCCCGTGGGCATAGGCCACCGCGGCCTCCGGAACCAGCGCGGCAATCCCCGATGCGATATCCGCAATGTTGTTTACCCGGTTGTAAACATAGAAAACCTGTCCGCCCCGGGCCAGTTCCCGGACGATGGCCTCCCGGACCATCTGTTCGTTGTACTCTAAGACATAAGTCTGTATGGGCAGACGCTCGTCCGGTGCCTCCTCCAGCACGCTCATGTCCCGGATGCCGATCAGGCTCATATGCAGCGTCCGGGGGATGGGGGTGGCCGTCAGAGTCAACACGTCCACATTCTCCTTAAGCTTCTTGATCTTTTCCTTGTGTGCCACGCCGAAGCGCTGCTCCTCATCAATGATCAGCAGCCCCAGATCCTTGAACCTCACGTCCTCCGACAACACCCGGTGGGTGCCGATGACAATATCCACCAGGCCCTTTTGCAGGTCCGCAATGGTCTTTTTGACCTCCCCCGGAGTCCGGAACCGGGATAGCAGCTCCACCCGCACCGGAAAATCCTTCATCCGCTGGGTAAAGGTGTTGTAGTGCTGCTGGGCCAGGATTGTGGTGGGCACCAGGTACACCACCTGCTTGCCCTCCTGCACGGCCTTGAATGCCGCCCGGATGGCAATCTCCGTCTTGCCGTATCCCACATCGCCGCAGACAAGGCGGTCCATGATCCTGCCGCTCTCCATGTCCGCCTTGGTGTCCGCTATGGCCGCCAGCTGATCCTCCGTCTCCTCAAAGGGAAACATCTCCTCAAACTCCCGCTGCCACACTGTATCCTTGCCGTACCGGTAGCCCTGGCTCTGCTGGCGCAGGGCGTAGAGTTCCACCAGGTCCCCGGCCACCTGGTCCACGGCGGTGCGCACCTTGGATTTGGTACGCTCCCACTCTCTGGTGCCCAGCTTGTTCAGTTTAGGCTTGCCCCCCTCCGCCGAGGCATATTTCTGGATCACATCCAGGCCGGTGGCCAGCACATAGAGATTGCCCCCGTCACGGTACTCGATCTTCATGTAGTCCTTGACCACCTTTTCCACCTCTATCTTTTCAATGCCCCGGTAGATGCCCAGCCCGTGGGTCTCATGCACCACATAATCCCCCACCTTTAACTCATGGAAATCGTTAATCTTCTGCCCCTGGTACAGCTTTTTCTTCTTTTTCTTCTTCTCGGCACCGAAAATATCCGACTCGGCAATCACCACGTATTTGATCAGCGGATATTCAAAGCCCTTGTCCACATGGCCGTAATAGGTCACTATCTCCCCGGGCTGCACCTCCCGGAACGGGTCCTCCGTGTAGACGGCGGTCAGTTCATACTCCCGCAGATCCTCCGCCAGCCGTCTGGCCCGGGTCCGGGAACCGGACAGAAGCAGCACCCGATAGCCCTGTCTCCGATAGCGGGACAGGTCCTTGACCAGGGCCTCGAAGCTGTTGTTGTAGGGAGACACGTTGCGGGCGGATACCATGGCCCGGGAGACGGGCTTAAACAGGCTGTTCTTCCCGTCCATGGTGGCCAGGGCTACCACGGCGGACTTAAGACATCTGGCCATAACCTGTTCTCTGCCGTACAGGATGTCCATCTGCCCCGGCAGCACATAGCCCTTCTGGGCCCGCTGCCCCATGCTCTCCCGAAACTCCAGTTCCACCGCATCCGCATGCTCGGCGATCCGGGCCGGCTCATCCAGAAAAAAGATCAGGGACGGGCCTGTCTGCCGCCCCTGCGTCCCCCGGGATCCCTCCAGCCGCTGCAGCAATTCCGGCAGGGTCAGGGTGTCCTGATAGAAATAGCGGATATAACTCTCCAGGTTTACTTTGGTCTGAAACTCCATCAGCTGCTCTTTCAGTTCCCCGATCTGGGTACTTATCCGATGAGCTGCCTCGGTCTCAAAGGCATCCCGCAGCTTCTTCTCCTGGATGGCGGCCTCTTCCTCAATCCGCTTAACCCCCGCCTCCAGACGCTCCCTGTCCAAGACAAACTCCGCCGCCGGATAGATCGTGATACTCTCCAGCTTTTCAATGGAACGCTGGCTCAGCACGTCAAAGGACCGGATGGATTCCACCTGGTCACCCCACAACTCAATCCGGTACGGGTTTTCCTCTGTCAGGTCATAGATATCAAGGATGCCGCCCCGGACAGAGAACTGCCCGCTGCCCTCCACCTGGGCCGTCTTTTCATAGCCCAGATCCACCAGCCGCCTGGAAAACGCCGTCGCATCCAGGACGCTCCCGTTCTCCACCTTCAGAATATCCGCCTGCGGATCCCACTGTACCTGGGGCGTCATCAGCGCCGCAAAGGTGGTAATCAGCGTCAGGGGTTTCCCCTCCGCAATCCGCCGCAGCACTCTTACCCTCTCCCGGGTAAGCTGGTTACCGTGTATATCCGCCTGAAAAAAAATCAAATCCTTGGCGGGATAGAGCAGGGCGTTCCTGTCATAGAAACGGTACTCCTCATACAATTCCCTGGCCTTTATGTCGCTGTAAGTCACGATGGCCTTGCAGCGCAGGCCATCGGACAGTCCATAGATCATATGCAGCTTCTGGGAGTCCACACAGCCGCTGAGCGCCACCGGGGTCCTCCCCCTGCGGATGTCCTCCCGGATCTGGTCATATTCCGCCAAATCCCGTAAGGGTGCCAATAGAGCCTGCATCTCAATACCTCCTGATTAGTTTTTCCGTTCCGCACCTGTTTGGGTTTCCGCAGATTCCCCGCCGGCGCTGCCCGCTTTCTTTTTCGTGTTGAACCGGTTCATGGCGCCGTCCACATCGCCCTGCAGGATCATGCGGACGGCCTCAATCGCTTTCCCGCCCGTCTCCTCCAGCAGCTTATTCTCCCTGTCCGTAAAATGCCCCAGCACATAGTCCTTCAAATCATAGCCCTGGGGCTTGTCGCTGACCCCCATCCTGATCCTGATGAAGTCCTCGCGCCCCAGATGCAGGATGATATTTTTCAGGCCGTTGTGCCCTCCCGCACTGCCCCTTTTCCGGATACGCAGCTGGCCCACGTCCAGACTGATATCGTCGGAGAACACCGCCAGCTGAGTCGTCACATCTACCTTATAATAGTCCGTAACCTCTCGGATACTCTCCCCGCTCAGATTCATATAAGTGAGAGGCTTTACCAGAACCACCTTATGCCCGTCGATGTAGCCCTTGCCAATAATCGCCTTATGCTTCCTCTCCAGCATGGTAATCTGATATTTCTTCGCAATATCATCTATGACACGAAAACCGATATTATGTCTGGTATTCTCATATTCTCTTCCCGGATTGCCCAGGCCCGCAATAATAAACATAACTCTCCTCCTGCAACAATAAACCAAATCACGTACTCCCGCCTCATATACATAAACAGTTTAATGATACTCCATAACAGGCCATAAATTCAAGCAGAAGTTTTTGCAGGCCACGGTAGTTCCTTAAAATTGTGGCGAAAAAGCCGCAAAGTATGCTATACTGGATATAACGGCTATGGGAAGCTGCCTTGCGGGCACATTTGACACGGGTTCAGGCAGGCCTATCAGCATTTCCACGGCTGCCGGATATATTGCGAGGAACATCCGCATCTACAATGAGCGACATAACAAATTGCTGCTTTCGTTCCTGCAAAAGCCATATAAGGAAGTTTGCGGCTTGTGGACAGAATAAAGCGCAGGCGCCACGAGGCCAGAAAGGAAATAGATCCTCTTGCATTATATAATGGCAGCTTTTTGAACCGCCCTTCGACGAGCAACGGGTATTTTATCGCAATGTATATTGCAGGCATCCTGTTTAATTCAAAGCTTCTGTGTGACACTGCCCTTTTCAGTGCGATTACCTATCTGTTCCCTGCGCTGGCGTATACCTTTTTCGGGACCACAGAGCATTATCTCATGCTCAATAAGCGGACAAAGGGAATACCCGAAAAACGCCTGTATGCAGTGAGCGGCGGCATGCTGTGCCTGTATGCGGCGCTTCTGCTTGCAGTGAGCCTGCCCTCCTTCCTTCTGATAAACGCAAGGAAATATACGGACATACGGGAATGGTTCACGGATATGCCGCCGGCACCGGCCGGCTATGAGGGGGATATGAACTTTCAAACGTCCGGCACCAATGCCGGCGGGATGTCGCAGCTGCTCATGGATGTGGGGGAGCCTTCGAAATTATCAAGGCTCTGGGAGGTGTTGTTCTGGGGCCTGACCATTGCCTGTGCAATTGCCGGTGTCTGTGCAATTGCGGCAATACTTAAGAAGCTTTTTCAGGACTTTTGCAGGGAGCTTGACGAAAACGGGGATAAAATCGAGGACCTGGAGGAGGAAACAGAGCGCAACCCCATTGTGGCCGCAGCCCGTGAGCAGGACGGTGAAACCATCAAAATCAAACGCCTGTATAAGCGAACCATCAGAAAGCATCGCAAAGAGCGTCCGGCGGCGTATGAGGCACCTGCGGAGATTGAGGAGAAGGCAGGGCTGGCGGAGGATGCGGCGATGCAGACGCTTCATGTGGCTTATGAGAGGGCGCGGTACGGAAGATAAGGACTCAAAACTGCAGGAAGGAAAACCTGATCGGTCGTGCGTATCAAAGAAAGCTGCCGCATCTCTGCGACAGCTTTCCCACCCCAATACAGATCGTATGAATTACCCTTCTTCGGTATCCGGTACCGCCAGTGCCCGCTCATAGTTTTCCAGAATTACCCGCTGTATATGTTCTCTGGTGGCGGAGTTGATGGGATGGGCAATGTCCCGATGCTCCCCGTCCGCCGCTTTTTTGCTGGGCATGGCAATAAACATGCCCTTCTCCCCCTCGATTACTTTGATATCATGTACCACAAACTCATCGTCCAGAGTGATGGACACAATAGCCTTCATCTTCCCTTCCTTGGTAATCTTACGTACCCGTACATCTGTAATCTGCATCAGAACAACCCCCTTAGCTAAATATCCTATACTCACGAGCGGTTAGATTTTCTTTCCTGCACATGGCATGCTGCCTATAACCAACGACATATGGCATTTACTATAATCATGCGGCATACGGTGTGCAGGAGCTGGAAAAGCTTAGCGATTTCTACATTACAAACCTTTCATTTTTCTCCACCACGATCTTAATGCCGCCCTCTCCCACGAAACGGGAGCCTGCGCGGATAGTGTCACGGCTCTCCACGATGCAGTTCTCAATATAAGTGTTGTCGCCGATATAGACATCGTTCAAAATCACGGAATTCTTGATCACGCAGTTGTTGCCGATATAACTCTTTTTGAAGATCACGGAATTCTCTACCACACCGTTGACAATACAGCCGCTGGAGATCAGGCTGTTGCGGATATCCGCGCCCGGGTTGTATTTCGCAGGCGGCAGGTCGTCCACCTTGGAATAGATATCCGGATACTGCTTGAAGAAGTAGTCCCGCACCTCCGGCTTCAGGAAATCCATATTGGTTCCATAATAGTCCTCCACCGACGCGATGTTGCGCCAGTATTCCCTGATCTTGTAGGCATAGATTCTCTTCATATCCTTGTAACGGATCAGAATATCACGGACGAAATCATACCGCTCCTCCTCCACGCATCTCTCAATCATCTCGATCAGGTTGCGGCGGCGGATTACATAGATGCCGCAGGAGACGGTATTGCTCTTGGCCTGAAGCGGTTTTTCCTCAAACTCCGTGATCCGGTAGTCCTCGTTCATCTTCATGGTGCCGAAACGTTCTATCTCCGTGCCCGGCTCCATATCCCGGCATACCACGGTGATGTCAGCCTTCTTGTCGATATGATACTCCAGCAGTTTATTAAAATCCATCTTGTACACACAGTCGCCGGAGGCAATCACCACATAGGGTTCATGGCTGTTTTTCAGCCAGGTCAGGTTCTGGGCTATGGCGTCCGCCGTGCCCCTGTACCAGTTGCTGTTGTTCACGGTCACTGCCGGCGTAAAGACGTACAGGCCGCCCTGCTTCCGTCCAAAATCCCACCATTTAGACGAACTTAAGTGTTCATTCAGGCTTCTGGAATTGTACTGTGTAAACACCGCCACCTTCTGGATATGGGAATTGGACATATTGCTGAGTGTAAAATCAATGCTCCGGTAGCTGCCGGCCACCGGCATGGCACAGATGGCACGCTTCTGTGACAACTCTTTCATTCGGTGGTTATTGCCACCTGCCAAAACGATTCCTATAGCTCTCACTGTTATCTCTCCTCTGCCTTGAATAATGTCTTGCCGCTTGCCAGATAGGCGTTCACATAGTCCGCAGCGGTTGTCCCCCCGGCAATTACCGTGTTCTTACCCACGCTGACATTGTCAGGGATCACGCTCTTCTCGCCAACTGTCACCAGGCCGTGATTATAGATATGAGGAGCCGTGTCATTCGCCGCCTCGTCTCCCACGCCCAGCTTTACGCCCTTGCCGATCTGTACATTCTCCGCTATAATCGCCTTGTTGATCTCACTCCCGGCACCGATGACGACATTGTTCATGATAATGGAATCCCGTATCACCACGCCTTCCCCAATGGTCACGCCGCAGCCCACCACGGAGTTGTATACTTTCCCATAGACATCCGTGCCCTCGCCGATGATGCAGCGTGACACCACACTGTCCCGGGACATATATTGAGGCGGCAGGATATCGCTCTTGGTATAGATCTTCCAATATTCCTCATACAGGTTAAACTCCGGCACTATGTCAATCAGTTCCATATTGGCTTCCCAGTAAGAGCTCAGTGTCCCCACGTCCTTCCAGTAGCCGTTGAACTCATAAGCATACAGCGGCGCTCCCTTTTCATGGCAGTAAGGGATGACATGCTTGCCGAAATCCAGGGCCGGCTGGTCCGCCATGGTCAGCAGCGCCTCTTTCAGCGTTTTCCAGTTGAAAATATAGATACCCATGCTGGCCAGATTACTTCTGGGATGTTCAGGCTTCTCCTCAAAGTCGGTAATCCTCCGATTCTCGTCCGTGATCATAATGCCGAAACGGCTGGCCTCCTCCATAGGGACGGGCATGACCGCGATGGTCACCTCCGCGTCATTGGCTTTGTGGAAATCCAGCATCACCTCATAGTCCATTTTATAGATATGGTCGCCTGACAGAATCAGGACATATTCCGGGTTAAAGCTCTCCATGTAATCCAGATTCTGGAAAATCGCATTGGCTGTGCCGGTATACCATTCGCTGTTGGCGCTCTTCTCATAGGGAGGAAGCACCGTAACACCGCCGATATTCCGGTCCAGATCCCAGGGTATGCCAATTCCGATATGGGTGTTCAGCCTTAACGGCTGATACTGGGTCAATACGCCCACCGTATCAACACCCGAGTTGATACAGTTGCTCAGGGGAAAATCAATAATGCGGTACTTTCCTCCAAAAGCCACCGCAGGCTTGGCTACCTTGGATGTCAGAACGCCCAGGCGGCTGCCCTGTCCTCCAGCCAATAACATGGCTATCATCTCTTTCTTAATCATGTCATCACCTCAATCTAGCATAATAGACAAAGCACGCCTAGTCTCTGTCTTGTACACATTATAGCATATCCAATTAAAATTGTGAATATTTTTCACAGAAAAAAGTAATTTTTTCTTTATTTTCTATTCAATTTTAACAGATTTTCCACAATATGAA
>CAMWSA010000018.1 GCA_947176785.1 uncultured Lachnospiraceae bacterium | reverse complement strand
GAGCTGTTTTATGAGGAAAGTTAGTGTTGTTGTACCGGTTTATAATGGAGAAAAACACATCGAACAAACTATAAAAACTATTTTGCGGTCAACATATTGCGATTTGGAGTTGATACTTGTCAATGATGGTTCTACAGATGACAGTCTGTCAATATGTGAAAAACTCAGGAAAAATGATCCACGGATATTTATTTACAACCAAAAAAACGGGGGTGTAGCTTCCGCCCGCAATTTTGGGTTGCAAAAAGCAACAGGAACATATATATGTTTTTGCGACCAGGATGATATTGTGGGGAGCGAAACATATGCCAGGCAGGTTGAATGTCTTGAGACGGATCAGAGTGATTTCTGCATGTGCAGTACCGGGAGAAGCATTGACGGCAAGACGTCTGCTTTTGAAGCTTTAGATGATGCATGTTATGAGGGAGAACAGATATTAGAGGAGTTGTTATATCCATTGTTGTTCAACGGATATAATGTTCCGGTTAAAAAGAGCAGCAATAACAGATATCCTCACATTTGGAGCTGCATGTTTCAAAAGAAGTTTTTAGATAAAAACGAAATTCGTTTTAGAACATATGTTAATTTTGAAGATGATTTACTTGTAAAAATTGAAGCGTTATCAAGAGCCAAGAAGGTCAGTACAGTGGCTTATCCAGGGTACTTTTGGAGAGTTAATCTGAAATCGGAGACATATGCACATAAATACGTGGATAATATAGGGGATAAACAGCAGAAGTGTTATGCGGATATGTTTAAGTGTTTATCCGACGCAATACATGACAAAGATGTTTTGGAATTATTTACACAAGTTACCTTTTGTAAACAGTATCTGGAGGCCGTACACAATTTGACGAGTCCGGTAGTAGAAAAGCGGTATCGTACTATAAAGCAGTATTATGCCGGTATGATTTACTCGCGGGACTTTAAACATTGCATAGAGGCTCGAAAGTATTTAAAGAAAGGACAAGTGAAGCCAAGCATACTATTACCGATTTTAGCAAAAAAGATGACAATGCTTTGTTATATAATGGAGATTTTATTGGATTTTGTGCTATTAATAACCCTACATTCACAAACATTGACTAAACTTGAGAGAAGACTTAAGCGGAGTTGATGCAGTCAATTTTATTTGAGTGAAAACACAAAATGTGTTAAAGCACCGATGTTATCATTCATACTGAGGCATGGCTTGGAAAAGAGGGAAGCAAATTTGGAGAAAAAAGAAGTATTATGGATATCCTGTTATGCGCCATATGATAAAGTGGGACATGCCGGGGGTAAGATACACAATTATTATTTGAAATATCTGCATAAGAGTTGTAATAATGTGAGACTGCTGACTATTTGCAGGGAGGAAGAGATTGATAAACTTGATTTAGAACGGTACGGGATTCCAGGCGATATTATTGTGCTGAAAAACAGGCTTGACTGTAAGCTTGTAAGATTTATGGGAACGCGAAATGCGGAATATAATATTTTTCATAAGTATGCCGGTAAATTGACCGGTTACAGGGAACGTCCCATGAAGGCCAGGCTGAGGGAAATCAGTCAAAGCGGTTACAGGCCTGAGGTTATTATTTTGCAATGGACGGAAATAATCATGCTGCAGTCATATATACGCCGGCTATTTCCGGACAGCAGGATGATATTGATCGAGGAGGATGTAAGTTATTTATCCTATTACCGCCAATGGAAAAATACTTCAAACCCAATAAAATCTTTTATTTACAGGAAGAGGTATGAAAAACTGAAGAGGCTGGAGTTGTCATACTTAAGCAGAGGCGATGTAGTCATACTAAACAACCATAAAGACAAAGGATTAATTGAGAAGGATGGTGTGCCGGCTGAAAAAACCTTCGTATGGTGTCCCTATTTCGACAATATGGTCAGTATCGTCAGAAAACCGGAATACCATAACATAATCTATTATGGGGCAATGAATAGAAAAGAAAATTATCTGAGTGTAATCTGGTTTATAAAAAACGTAATGCCGCTTATTGAAGATTTGGATATTTCTCTGGAAATAATTGGGGGACAGCCCGGTTCGGCATTAAAAAAGTATGAAAACGGAAGGATTCATGTATTAGGATATGTGAAAGATGTTTCGCCGTATTTTCAAAAGGGTCTTTGCCTTGCGGCGCCTCTCGTATTGGGAGCGGGGGTCAAAATCAAAGTATTGGAGGCCATGTCGTCAGGTATTCCGGTTCTGACCAATGCAATAGGAATAGAGGGGATTTTTGCGGAGGCGGACAAAGATTTTTTTTATTGTGAATCCCCCAACGAATATGCGGATATCATTCGTAAACTGGTTAACCATGAATTGGACAGCAATGTGATTTCCGACAATTCAAAAGCGTTTATTCGCAGAGAATATGATTCTGAAAAAACGGCAGAAGAGTTTATTCAGACGGTGAAGGGTTTTTTGGAGGAACGGCAGGCAAATGGAAAAAAATAAACCTGAGAAGATAGTTGCCATCACGGTAACTTTTAACACGAGCCAATATGTCATACGGGCGATAGAGGCGATTTTAAGACAGACGCGTCAGGTGGATCATATTATCGTTGTGGACAATGGCAGCAGGGAAGAAGAAAAAAACAAAGTCTCGGCTTTTATTCAGGGTTACGTCAACGTTATGATGATAAGCCTTGCCGAAAACACAGGCGGTGCCGGCGGGTTCAGCAAAGGGATGGAGTATGCCCGGAACAGGTTTCATCCGGATTGGTTTTGGCTGATGGATGATGACGCGCATCCTGTGGAAAACTGTCTGGAGGAGCTGCTGAAGCCGGCGGGTTCGGGAGAGGATATCGGCTGTCTGGTTCCCTTAATATGGGGCGAGGAGAGGGCAAAGCACCAATTATATCATTATAAGCGGGAGTCAAGGTTTTTGGTGAGAGACATCCCGGCGGTTAATGATGTGAAAGAAGCGGGAGCCCTGACCGCCGTGGAGTCAAGCTCCTTTGTAGGGCCGTTGGTTGCGGGAAGGGCCGTGGAATCATTGGGTGTAGTCGACGGCTCCCTGTTTATCTATGGTGATGATCTGGAATATATATACAGAATATCAAGGAAATTTAAGGTATATCTGGTTAAATCCGCCGTGATCAACCATCGTGATATTTTGACGGACGGGACGATTGTCAGTCCTATTGCCTGGTGGAAGGATTATTACCAATATCGAAACAGGATTTTCTTTATTACAAAATACGCGGCCTCAAAGGGAGACAGGCTTATCGGAAAAACGATCTTCGGTCTTATGCTTGTGAAAAGGATGCTGCTTGCGCTGATCCAAAAAGAGTATGCCGGATACAGGAAAATGCGTATTAAGCTGTTATGCAGGGCCTGGCAGGATGGCAATCATGACAGACGGGGCAGGACAATCGATCCGGTAGAGTATAGTTCCATGATCAAAGGAGTTAAGCAAAAAAATGGATAATATTTTGGGTATTGCGGTTTGCATTTTTGCTGTCTTATGGCTGATCAAATGGACTGCTATAATATTGGGGCTGGCTTTATGTAAGGTGCATATTGCCATGTGTCTTTACAGAGGGCATAAAGCGGATAAAGCGGTTTCCTCTCCTTCTGAGGATGAGGAATTATGCCAAAAGAAGAGTACGGGCATTAGCCGCCGGCTGTCGTATTTTCTCAGAGGGCTTAAGAAATATGAGCTTCATCTTGTTTCTACGATTCCGTCACATTTTGTAAGGAAAAAAATATATCAATATATTTTTGGCATTAGGATGGAGAAAACTACGGTTATATATAAAGGACTGACGGTGGTTGATCCATGGAAAATCGTGATTGGGGCGGGAAGCATTATTGGAGATGACAATATCCTGGACGGAAGAGAAGGCATTTTTATAGGGGATAATGTTAACCTGAGTTCTCAGGTGAGGATATGGACCGGGCAGCACAATGTGCAGGGAAAAAAATTTGAATATTTCGGCAAAGCAGTGCATATCGGCAACAGGGCCTGGGTCAGCGGAAACGTAACAATACTACCGGGGGTAACCATAGGAGAAGGCGCTGTCATTGCCAGCGGTGCGGTTGTAACGAAGGATGTGGAGCCCTTTGCAATATATGCCGGTATTCCGGCAGAGAAGATAGGAGATCGAAACAGTGACATTGATTATACGTTTGAAGGAAAGCATGACTGGTTTTTTTGATCTTATGAGAAGTTTAACTCAGGGAAATCATGTAATTAGATGTAAAAAAGTGTATGAAAGCTGTCTCGCAGTAATCCTGCTTGGGGTGATAATTGCCGTTTGCCTGGCTGATTTGGATCAGAGGAACATTATTTTTGTTACCACAGACGAATTCGGATATTGGGCTGCAGCTTCGTTTTTTGTCGGAATGGATTGGAGCAGGGTGTCCTCGGCGATTCCGTATTATGCATATGGATATAGCTTATGGCTGGCCCCGCTGCTTAAACTATGCAGCAACAGCATTATCGCATATAAAGGGGCGTTAGTTTTCAACGCAATATTTCTGGGAATCGGATTTCTGGTTTTGACCAAAATCGGAAAAATGTTATTCCCTAAGATCAATACCCTGCTGGTTTTGGTGATATCATTTTGTGTAACGCTTTATTCAGGGAACGTATACTTGTCACAGTTTTCTTTTGGAGAATGCCTGCTTTGGATGCTCACGCTTATGTTGGCGTATTGTCTTATAAAGGCGATTCATTCCCACAAAACAAGATATTTCATAATGCTGTGCTTTCTCTCCGCCTATATATTTATGGTGCATATGAGGACAATCGGAGTAACAATTGCATTGATGCTGGTGCTGCTTATGTATTGTCTCTCTAAAAAGAAGGAGTGGCGGAAATTACTTTTTTCAGCAGTGGCAATAGTAATTTTATTTGGAATTGGCTTGCTGGTTAAGAATGTGATAGTTGATTTCCTATATTCGGGAGAGGGAGCCAGAAATACAAATGATTTTTCGGGCCAGGCGAGTAAGATAGTCCGGTTTTTTTCATGGGAAGGCATCTTGAACTTTGTGGAAAATGTTTTGGGCCAATTATTTTATCTGGGAGCGGCCACCTTCTATCTGTTTTATTTTGGACTATTGTTTTTAGTTAAGCAAAGCATTGGTTTTATCCGTTCCTTTATCGGAAAGAAGAATTCAATGAATGCGAATGGCCTGATATACGTTTTTTTGTTGCTGTCCATTTGCTTCAGTATTGCAATAGCGTCTTTATCCTTAGAGGGGCGCATAAGAATTGATTTAATGATATATGGCAGGTACAATGAGTATGTATTGCCCATTATTTTGCTGCTTGGTATTATTGAACTGATTAGCAATAGAAAAAGGCTTGTCTGGTTTATACCCTTTTTGTCTTTTCATGTGGCGGTAACGTTTTTATATCACTTTGTTTATGGCGCAGAACGTTCCGAACCGGTGCTGATGGCAATTTCCGGATTATTGGGGTGGATTTTTACCCAGGACAGGGAATTGACACCAAATTTTGAGTTTCTGATCTGCTATAAATCAAGCATAATTGCGTTGGCCTTTACTATACTGGCTTGCGTGAAACTGAAAAACATAAGGAAATTTGTACCATATGCAGTTTCGCTGGCATGTGCCGCAGGATGGCTGTTGATGGAGCAGCGCGCTTGTACGGTGACTCCCTTTTATTCAACAAATAAATACATATCTGCCGCAAAAATTCTGGAGAATGTATGGAATGAACATAATATATACTATGTTACAAGCCAGGATGACAGAGAGGATTGGTACAATAACACTGCAATAAATTATTTGCAGTTTCTGATTCCGGATTGCATAATACAGCCCATCGATTATGGTGAGATGGATATTCTGCAGGACACGGATATAGTTGTTTTAAAGGCGACAACCCGGATACCGGAAGCGGTTGAAGACAGATATACAATAATCTGGCCGAATGGACTTCAGATTCTTGCCGAAAAAGGCAGTGTTTTTGAAGAAACCATGACAAATAACAGGGGCATGATGTTAAATGAGAAATTTGTGCTGCGCCTGTACTCCAAGGCGCTGAACCGTCAGGGCGAGACGGCAAGTGTGGAGGATTGGACCAATCGGATCAACACGGGCAGTATGACGGCGGAGGAAGTTGCCAGGAGTTTTTTTGCATCGGAGGAATTCAACAATCGGCATCTGAGTGATGAAGATTATGTGGAGGTATTGTACCGGGTTTTTATGGACAGGGAGGCCGACGCGGCGGGCAAGGCGCACTGGGTTTCCGCACTCGAAAGCGGCACTGCCAGGGAACAGGTGCTGGAGGGCTTCTCACAGTCGGAAGAGTTTAGTAAAACAATGGGCGATTATGGGGGATGACGCGGCACACCAGAAGTTTGCTGAATAGAGCGGATGGTAAAGGATAAATGAAATTGTCAGCCGATGGGATAAAATAAGCGCAAAGTAAAACGGAGGAGGAAATAATATTGAAGATTGCGGCGATAGGACGGGGATATGAATAAGAAAAAAGAGGATTCGATCAGAATCCCGTCAGTCAAGTACAATTTCATAATGAATGTAATTTTAAAAGTGTCGAACATCATATTCCCATTGATAACTTTTCCCTATGTAACCAGGAGTTTGGGCGTCGGCGGAATAGGAAAAGTGACATTTGCATCATCAGTGATTGCATATTTTGTTTTATTCTCATCTTTGGGAATTCCCACTTATGGCACGAGGATTTGTGCGCAATGCAGAAATGACAGAACCAGGTTAAGTAAAATTACGCAGGAGCTTTTATTGATCAGCTCATTGACAACCGGTATTGTGTATATTGTCTTTCTGGCGGTGCTTTTTCTGACGCCTAAACTGCGTGGTGATATTGAATTAATGATAATTTCATCACTCTCTATTGTTCTTACGGGGGTTGGGGTGGAATGGTTTTATCAAGCTATAGAACAGTACGATTATATTGTATATCGAAACCTTTTGTTCAAATTTTTGTCTGTAGTACTGATTTTCCTTTTTGTGAAAAAGCCGGAGGACTATCTTGTATATGCAGGGATTAGTATAATAGGGACAGTGGGTTCCAATATATTAAATCTGATCAGAATAAGGAAATATATCTCAATATCTTTTATGGGGAAGTATGATTTAAAAAAGCATCTTGCTCCTGTTTTTTCTTTTTTCTTATTAACAATTGCGGCTACTGTATACAATTATCTCGATACCACCATGCTGGGATTTATGAAGGGCGATGAAGAGGTGGGTTATTATACGGTGGCTATAAAAATAAAAACTATTTTGGTAAGTGTTATCACATCTTTGGGAACGGTACTGCTGCCAAGGATCTCCTACTATATGGAGAAAAAGATGAAGGAAGAGTTTGAACGGACGATAAAAAGTTCGTTGGAGTTTGTCGTGCTTCTGGCTCTGCCATTAGTGATCTTTTTTTCTGTAGAAGCGGATCATACGATATTACTTCTGTCAGGTAAAGAGTATATTGCCTCAGTTAAACCCATGATCATTATTATGCCTACGGTTCTGCTGATCGGTCTGAGCAATATTACAGGGATTCAGATATTGGTTCCTACCAATATGGAAAAATATACTGTTTTGTCTACTTTTGTGGGCGCAATAATATATTTAATAATCAATTATACTCTTATTCCAAGATATGGAGCAAGCGGAGCCGCTTTGGGAACAGTGGTGGCGGAGGCTGCTGTTCTCTGTGTGCAGGTTCCGTTTGTGAAAAGTGAACTGAAGCATACAACACAATGGAAAGATTATCTAAAAATATTAATTTGCAGCGCCGTATCGGCGGCAGTATTGTTTTTGGTGAGAAAGGGAGTGGCGGATTTGCCGGTTCTATTTCGATTTATCTTAGTTGCGGTCATATTTTGGGGAATATATGGTATAAGCGTCCTGTTGATAAAGGAAGAATTGGTTTATTCCCAGTTTCTTTCCCTTTTAAAGCGGAAGGGAGAAGCAGCGCAGAAATAGCGTCTCTCTAAATTTATTGAGGAGATTTATGAAAAGACAAGCTGATGCTAATGGATCTCAACGCAGTAAAATAATTGATATGATGAAAGGAATATGCTATAATTGAGCAAATCCAGAAAACTGCACAAAAGATTTTGTATTTTGTATTTCATTTGCGGACAAAACAAATACAAAATTCGTTTTATGGCGGACACATTTGTGCAGGATTTCAAATTTGCTCATTTATAGGAATATGACGGACATCTCGCACTACAGTGTGGTGATTATATGGTGCCTGTCAAAGAAGAATATAGACAGCATTTAGAAAAGGAAGAGGATAAGTGATGGAAGCAAATTTTCAAGGAATTATTAACCAGAACCGGCAGGCATTGCAGGATGTGCTGCCGCTCAAGACGCCATATTCTATTTTTATAGATGTATGCAATGCCTGTAATTTTAAATGTAAATTTTGTGCTGTTCAATATGCAGGCCGCAGAGGCTATAGGGCGGAAATGATGGGTTATGAGCAGTTTCAGAAAATTATAGATGATTTGTCGGGGTTTGAAGAAAAAGTTAAGATTTTAAGACTATACGGGAACGGAGAACCTTTATTGCATGCCAGATTTCCAGAAATGGTTAACTATGCAAAAGAGAAGAATGTTGCCGGTTGGATTGAAACGGTAACAAATGGCAGTATGCTTTCTCCTGATTTAAATAGAAAACTTGTGAAAGGATGCGATCGTATCAGAATTTCTGTTGAGGGTGTAGATGCTGGGGCATATGAGAAGATTGCGGGTGTCAAACTGGATTGGGAACGGTTTGTCAATAATATCAGGGATCTTTATATCCATAGGGGTGATTGTGAGATTTATATTAAGACGGTAGATGTGGCCGTAGAGACACCGCAAAAAGAGGAAAAATTTTTTAAAACGTTCGGTGATATTTGTGACAAAATATATATCGAAAATTTGTCACCGATATGGCCGGATTATGATGAGCTTGGGGATTATTTTGAGTTGAGCAATAAAGCAATGATGTCTGATTCTGCTATGCAGGAACTGAAAGTTTGCCCTTTTCCGTTTTATCAGATGTTTATTCATTCTGATGGAACAGTGGTGCCATGCTGTGCGGACTGGCAGCAAAGATTGCCGCTTGGTAATGTAAATGAAAGTACATTAAGCCAAATTTGGAGCGGGGAGAGGATAAATGCGTTGCAAAAAGATATGCTGCAAAATGGTATGAAATGCAGAGACGTATGCTCTGTCTGTTCCTACCCCAACAGTGCTGCCAATGATAATATAGATGCCTATGCGGAAGAATTGCTCAAAAGATTTTAAAAAAGTAGTAAAGTGGTTATGAGTATATATTGCCCGTTATTTTGGTATCTGGCATTATTGAATTGATCAGCAATAGGCAAAGGATTCTCTGGTTTATACCCTTTTTGTCTTTTCATGCCGCAGTAACGGTTATATATCACGCTGCGTTGGCTTTTACCATTCTGGCCTGCGTGAACCTGATGGTAAAGGATAAATGAAATTGTCAGCCGATGGGATAAAATAAGCGCAAAGTAAAACTTCCTTACTGGACCGTATATTCCGACGTATTGTCCGCAGATCCATCAAATATAATAATGATGATCGTCAGTACGCAAAGGAATAAAAATGCTATGGGATAAAATAGTGTAGTGATAAAGGAGTGGTCTTTGGCGTCCTGAAAAGCGGTGCGCAATAGATACCCAATTAGCAAATAAATTAATATTGCGGTTATGATTGCTGGAACAGACATGGAAAAACCTCCTTGTAATGTTGTAAAATGTATTTGTTAGAAGTATATGTATTTTGGGGCAAACGAATGCTGTAAAGTTCTGGGATACAAACCAGAATTTACCTGTCATCGCGGCAAATTTCATTGCTCGTGAGTATAATAAGCACCGACCGATAGCGAATAGAATAATTGGTTATATATTCAATATAGCTTTTATAAACAGAATAACCGTCAAAAGACATAATGAAACATGGCAGCGATATTTAAACATCGGGGAAGATATATGAAAAACAGGAAGTTTATAAAGTTTGATAAGCAGGATTTCTATGGTGTCTTATTGGGAACGGCAATAGCGTTTATGTTTTGTGTATTCGCTCCCTTGGATGCCTTTTTTGCGAACAGGGATGAATTTTGGTATTCCCTGTCCCAATTATTGCCTGTGCTGGCCATAACGTTTGTGGGATTCACAGTAGTATTCTCAATTTTTATATTTTTTCTTCAAAGAAGTAAGGCAGTTCTCTACATATATGGCTTTTTTGTGTATCTCTATTTGTTCTTCTATATTCAGGGCAATTTTATTCCGAGAGATTATGGGGTGCTGAATGGCACGGAGATCAATTGGTCAGATTATGCATCTTATGGAATAATGAGTGTTGCGCTGGCCGTTATATGTGGCCTGTTTTGGATTATATCCATAATAAAGATGAAAGACAGGATATATAACATTGGAAAGTACCTGTGTATATTTATTATTTTAATTCAGGCGGTTACAATCGGAGTTGTGTGGATTCAGGATGGGATCACAGGGGAGGATCACGCACAGGATCAGTGTGTTGTAACAAATAAGGATATGCTGAATCTATCCAGGGACAATAATGTTATTGTTTTTCTGCTGGATACATTTGATGCCCGGGATATGCTCAATCTGCTGCAGGGGGATGACGCAGAGGAGTACAGGGAATTATTTGGAGGAGGATTTACCTTTTATCCGGATACTTTGGGAGCGTACCCCACGACCAAGGCGGCGGTGCCGCATATATTGACGGGGGCCTGGTATTATAATGACAAGCCATATGCGGAATATATTCAGGATGCATATAGAGACAGCCCTATTTTGGAGGCTCTCAGAGCCAATGGCTACAGCGTGGGTTTGTATACGGAGGACCGTCTGTTAAATGAGGATTCCGACATGTACATCAATGTGGATGTGGGCGCTTACCATGTGAAAGATTATCCCCGTTTTGCCGCCAAAGTATATCAGTTAGTTGCATTTAACTATATGCCCCATCAATTGAAACGGTTTTTCAGTCTGGATACCGGGGAATTTGAGGAATTAAAAGATACGTCGCTGGAAGGAGGGGCTTACTCCTATGAGGTGCAGACAAATTATGCCTATTTGTTAGAAAAGGGCGTGTCCGTCACCGAAAGCGGTAACTGTTTCCGGTTTTATCATACAGCGGGAGTGCATCCCTATTACACTTTTGGAAAGGATTTGGTCTCGGAGGCAGGGGTGAACTATGATGTCTATGACGAGGCGGAGGGCAATTGCACTTACTTAAAAACCTTTTTTGACCAGCTGAAGGAAGAGGGAATATACGATAACTCGACGATAATCATAATGGCGGACCACGGGCATTACGATTACTCTCAGAATCCGTTGTTTATGATAAAGAATGCGGGTGAAACGGAAGGATTTTTGATTTCCAAAGAGAAAATGTCATTTGCATATTTGTCGGATATTCTTGTCTCGTTGATTGATGGAGAGAAGGTTACTGAAGAATATATTCGAAAGTATGGGGAACGTGAACGCCACTTTTTATATTATACATGGGATGATTCCTGGGGGCGGGATTATCTGCCCAGGATGCAGGAGATCCGTACCGATGGGTATGCAGGGGATGTGAGCAGTCTTCGGATGACAGGCAGAGAATATATAGGCAGGGATGATTATACATATTATGGCGAGGTTGTGAGCAGATATAAACCAGGCGCCATCATAGATACAATATACTTTTATTCGGATCAGTATAATGCGGACAGATATGTTGTGAAAGGTCTTTCATGGCAGGAAGACTGGGGATCCTGGACAGATGGCGACGAGATGGTTTTGTCCCTTCCGCTTAATCATACAGACGCTGCTTTTATCGGAATAAATTTGAATGTCTTCTCCACGTTTTACCAGCCGCAATCCGTGATCGTTCTTGTAAACGGCAGATATGTCTGTGAAGAAACTGTGGCGGATAGTCAGCAATTAGAATTTGCTTTTGAAAATCCCGGAACGGATGCTGTAGAACTGACATTATTACTGCCGGATTCCATGGCTCCATCCGAAGTAACGGAATCGGAGGATCCCAGGGACTTGGCGCTGGGACTTCTGACAATGGAAGTGACAGAAGCCGAGTATGAGGCTTCCGGAATCCCGGAGGATGGAACAATCCGATTTAACGCGAGAGAATACAATGCAAATTCCTATATTATAAGTGGGATCTCATCGCCCGAAGAGGCAGGGGCCTGGACGGTTGGAGATAAGCTGATGGCATATTGGGCTCTGGATGGCAATGGGGCAGCGGATAAAGTTCATGTTTCGATAGATTTGGAGGATGTGATCAATGAGCAGCAGGAGATATCTATCGAGGTTAATGGAGAAGAGGTATTTGCCGGTACTGTGTCAGCAGGAGAGGAGGCGGTGAAATTCGATATTCCTCGTCCGGTGGACGAAAGGATTCTTATGACAATTCATATACCGAATGCCGTTTCCGCCCTGGAATTGGGAATATCTGACTTTTCCGGGAGAGTTGGTTTGATGATAAAGGACATTAAAATCTCAGAATGTAACGATGTATAAAGAACATTCATGGAATGAGCCCAGGGTGTTATGTAGAATGTATGATTACCCGGGAAATTATAAAGTTGCAAAGAATGGGAAAATATAGTATAATCTGCATATGTTTTGTATAGGTTAATATCAATACGGCAGAAAGGTTAGATATATATGAAAAATGCATTAATTACGGGAATCTGCGGTCAGGATGGCTCATACCTGGCGGAACTGCTATTGGAGAAAGGATATAAGGTATATGGCCTGATGCGCAGAAAGGCCGTTGTGGATTATGGAAATGTGGAGCATATCAAGGACAAGCTGCACCTGATCTATGCGGATATGACGGATTTGGCTTCCCTGGTGAATGCTATGAGGGTGTCCGATGCCGATGAGGTATACAATCTGGCGGCGCAATCCTTTGTGGCCACCTCCTGGGAACAGCCTCTGGCAACGGCGCAGATCGACGCCCTGGGAGTTACCAATATGCTGGAAGCGATTCGTATGGTGAAACCATCCTGCCGGTTTTATCAGGCATCCACCTCTGAGATGTTTGGCCTGGTGCAGGAGATCCCACAAAAGGAGACAACACCCTTCTATCCCCGCAGTCCCTATGGCGTGGCTAAGGTGTACGGCCATTGGATCACGAAGAATTACAGGGAGAGTTACGGGATGTATGCCTGCAGCGGCATCCTGTTTAACCATGAGAGCGAGAGGCGCGGAAAGGAGTTCGTGACCCGCAAGATCACGAATGCTGTAGCCAGAATCAAGCAGGGCACTTTGGAATATGTGGAGTTGGGGAACCTGGATTCCAAGCGCGATTGGGGACATTCCAAAGACTATGTATATGCCATGTGGTTGATGCTGCAGCAGGAAGAGGCGGATGACTATGTGGTGGCCACCAATGAGACACGGACTGTCCGGGAATTTGTGGAGACAGCCTTTGGAAAAGTTGGGATCACAGTGGAATGGACTGGTGCCGGTGTGGACGAGGTGGGAAAGGATGCGGCTACCGGCAAGGTGATTGTGAAGATCAGCAAAGAATTCTTCCGGCCCGCCGAGGTGGATCTCCTATTAGGTGATCCTGCTAAGGCAGAGAGCAAGCTGGGATGGAAGAGGGAGATTTCCTTTGACGAGTTGGTAGGGCGCATGGTGGATACCGATATGGAACTGGTGCGCAGAGAGATTGCCTGTGCGGGAATTCAGTGAGCAGTGGCGGAGTGAAAGGCAGAAGGATTTTTAATTCTATTTTGACTGTCCGGCAAGGCGGCGAATCGGAATTTGGTGTATGAAAGAGGCTATGAAAAAAGTTCTCCCTGGTCTTCGGGAAACAACGCTTTTGGCAGTGCTGCGTTGTCTCAGTACAGGAATTCATGACTTTTTTCACAGCCTCTTCGATACTCACGAGTGGTTAGGTTTCCCTTCCTGCATGTCACATGCCGTCTGATTATATCGCAGGGGGCGTGCAGGGATTATTGGAAAAGCTTAGCGCCAGTTAGTATAATAAGGAGACAGAGCTATGTCAAAGGGACTGGTAATAGGGGCTGCCGGATTTGTGGGCAGCTATCTCATAGAAGAGATGCATTCCGAAGGAATGGATGTATATGCGACCAAGCTGCCCCATGAGCTGCTTGAGAATGAGCATGCGAAAATCTATGATGTGGATATTTTGGACAAGGAAGCAATTGTGACACTGCTGTTAGAAATACGGCCAGACTATATTTTCCATCTGGCAGCCCAGAGTTCGGTAGGCTTATCCTGGAAGAACCCGGGATTGACGGTGGACGTGAATATCAAGGGAAGTATTAATGTGATGGATGCCGTGAGGGAGTTGTACTACAAGCCCCGGGTGCTGCTGATCGGGTCCGGGGAGGAGTATGGCCATATCCGTCCGGGAGAGACACCGATCAAGGAGGATAATCTGCTGCGGCCGGGAAATATTTATGCTGCCACCAAGGCATGCCAGAATATGATCGGCAGTATCTATGCCCAGGCGTACGACATGCAAATGATGATGGTGCGTTCCTTTAACCATATCGGTCCGGGCCAGGCTCCCATGTTTGTAGTATCGGATTTCTGCAAGCAGGTGGCCGAGATTGAAAAAGGGCTGCGAGAGCCGGTGATGTATGTGGGGAATCTGGCGGCAAAGAGGGATTTCACGGATGTCAGGGATGTGGTCAGGGCATATGTGAGCCTGATCCGGCAGGGGGTGCCGGGGGAGACCTATAACATGGGTTCCGGACATGCGGTGGAGATCCGCAGAATCCTGGATATAATCATCTCTCTGTCGGAAAAGGAAATCCGGGTGGAAATTGATCCGAACAAGATCCGGCCGGTGGATGTGCCGATTATTGAGGCGGATATCACCAAGCTGCACGAATTGACGGGGTGGAAACCGCGGATAGAGTTGGAGCAGACGATCAGGGATACATTGGATTACTGGCGTGGGCACATTCATATATAGCCCGCATAGAAGAAGTCGGGAGAAAATTATACGAATAAGCGTTAAGATTTTCCTTTCTGAACGGTACATGTTATAGTATCAGACAACCTGTACCGTGCAGAAAGGAAAATCTAATTGCTCGTGAGTATAAAGCAACATCTGTCCGGAAGGTACGATGATGAATATCGGGGTGCCTCGAGAGGCCCAACCGTTATTATCGGGTATACATTGGCAGGGCGGATGAAGGGCTCTAAATAGGAGGAAAGCATGATTAAGAGCAAAGAATTGTTTGCCGCGGAGGGAATGACAAGTTCAGACCGCAGTCTGCATACGCCGGGGGATTTTGCCAGACGGAATTTGCTGTATGTGCAGGAAGTGGGAAGGCTTAAGAGCCTGAAGCCACACAGATGTGTGCGGGAGAAACTGGAGTCCTATCTGTTTGTGATGGTGCTTGGCGGCAGAGGAAGCCTGACGGTGGATGGACGGCAGTATGAACTGCAGACAGGTGACTGTGCCTTGATAGACTGCAGAGTACACTATGAGCATATCAGTGACGTGCAGGACGGATGGGAACTGGCCTGGGTGCATTACTATGGCAATACGGCTCAGAATTTTTATGAGTTGTTTCAAAAGGGAAATGGCAGAAACCCGGTGTTTCACATTGAGGATTTGGCGCAGTGGAATCAGTTGATCGGCCGGCTGCTGGAGCTGCAGAGAGACAGGAGTATGCTGGCAGAACTGCAGTGCGGCGAGTTGTTATTACATCTGCAGTATCGGATTTTACAGAGGCTTTCGGACTGTGGGGCACTGGGAGATGAGCAGGAGAGACAGCTTGTCAGCAGCGTTCGGGAGTGGCTGAACGAGCATTATGCGGAAAGAGATATATATGAGGCATTGGAGCAGGTTTTTTCGCAGAGCCTGGATGAGATGGACCGCTCCTTTACACAATATTACGGAATCCACATTGACGAATATGTTGGAAACAGGCGACTGAATGCGGCCAAGGAACTGCTGCGCTTCAGCATAAAGCCGGTGACAGAGGTTGCCGATGTGTCAGGCATCGGAGATGTGACAGCTATGCAGCGGATATTCAGGGAGAAAGAAGGCATGAGCGCAGAGGATTACCGCCAGAAGTGGGCGCAGTGGATCAGGAGTTGAGCGGTTCCTTTGGTAAGTAATAGTAAAGGAGAACGGTTATTATGAATATTATTTTGCTGTCAGGAGGCAGTGGAAAGCGGCTGTGGCCCCTGTCCAATGACATCCGTTCCAAACAGTTTATCAAAATGTTTCGAAATGACGAAGGCGAACTGGAGTCTATGCTGACCCGCGTATTTCGTCAGATCACATCGGTTGACCCCGAGGCCAGGATAACGATAGCGACCAGCAGGAAACAGGCCAGTACAATCAAGAATCAGTTGGGAGAGCGGGTGAATATCTGTGTGGAACCCGAGCGGAGGGATACATTCCCGGCAATCTGCCTGGCTGCGTCCTATCTGCATGATGAACTTAATGTATCGGAGGAAGAGGCAGTGGTGGTATGCCCGGTGGACCCCTATGTGCAGGATACGTATTTTGAAGCGTTACAGCGCCTGGCAGAGTTGGCCGGGCAGGGAGAGGCAAACCTGACGCTGATGGGGATTGAGCCGACTTATCCCAGTGAAAAATATGGCTATATAATACCGGCTACCGGCGACCCTGTCAGTACGGTCAGCACATTTAAAGAAAAGCCGGACGAAGAGAGCGCCAAAGGATATATTGCCCAGGGGGCCCTGTGGAATGGCGGCGTGTTTGCGTTTAAGCTGGGGTATCTGCTTGAGCGCGCTCATGAGTTGATTGAATTTGCCGATTATCAGGATCTGTTTGCCTCCTATTACAGTCAGAAGAAAATCAGCTTTGACTATGCAGTGGTGGAGCAGGAGAAGCTGATTCAGGTATTGCGGTACAACGGGGAATGGCTGGATCTGGGCAGCTGGAATACCTTTACCGAGGCAATGGACTCCGAGGCTATTGGTAAGGTGACTTTGGACGATCACTGTAGGAACACGCAGGTGGTAAATGAACTGAATATACCGATTCTCTGCATGGGCTGTCAGGATATGGTGGTGGCGGCCAGCGTGGACGGTATTCTGGTATCCGGCAAGGACCGAAGCGCCCATATAAAGCCCTATGTGGAGGAACTGGAGCAACAGGCCATGTATGCGGAAAAATCCTGGGGGAGTTTTACCGTGTTGGATGTGCAGGAGGACAGTATGACCATTAAGGTGGAATTGCTGCCGGGACACAAGCTTACCTATCACAGCCATCAGCACCGGGATGAGGTATGGACGGTTATGGGCGGCCAGGGCTGCGTGATTATTGACGGGATGAAGCGCATAGTGCGGCCTGGTGATGTGATTACCATGCCGGCAGGCTGCCGCCATACGGTAATTGCCGATACACAGCTGAGGCTGATTGAGGTGCAGCTGGGCACGGAGATCAGTGTGGAGGACAAGCAGAAGTTTGAGGATGTGGAATAGAGGCCGATTGAAATACTGAGACTCGGGTACCCTTACGGTTTGTGAAAGTAATTTCCACAGTAACCACATAGAGGGGTGGAATTTAATTTGACGAATAACACCTTGCGGTTTGACCTCAATTTCTTCACAATTCAGGCTTTACAAAACCCCAAACCTCCTGTATAATGCCATTTATACGGAGAAATTAAACGCATTGACGAAGAGAGTACGCATGCCAAGGCTCTTCAGAGAACATCCCCGCAGGTGGCTGTGGCTGAGAGGGATGGAGCGGGAGGTATGCGGAAAATGGCTTCCGAGCAGCGCACCGAGCCAGGGGGGCAGGCTATTCATATGGCTTCCGGGGTTAGGCTGCGACAGGTTCCGCCTGTTATAGCGGGCAGGGTTTGGCGGTTCGGCTTAATTGCCGGGATTTCCAGACCTGGTGAGGCTCCTTTCGTGAGAGGGGAGTGAAGAGAAGTGGTAACGCGGGCTTACGGCTCGCCTTCTCATGCATTGCGTGCATGTGGGAGGCGGGCTTTTTGTTATACACACCAACAGTTAGCAGGAGAGTGCAGAACGATTCATTGGATGGATAGAGACCTGACGGGCTGTCAGGCGCATTAACCATAAATAAAGTGCAGTTAGGAGGAGAGTAGCACATGAATAAAACACCCTATTACATTACAACAGCCATAGCCTACACATCCGGCAAGCCCCACATCGGCAACAACTACGAGATCGTGCTGGCGGATGCCATTGCCCGCTTCAAGCGCAGGCAGGGGTACGACGTATTTTTCCAGACGGGCACGGACGAACACGGGCAGAAGATTGAACTGAAGGCCCAGGAGAAGGGCATAACGCCCCAGGAGTTTGTGGACAATGTGGCGGGCGTCATCCGGGGGCTGTGCGATCAGTTGAACGTAAGCTACGACAAGTTCATCCGCACCACGGATAAGCCTCATGAAAAGCAGGTGCAGAAGATTTTTAAGCGCCTGTATGACCAGGGAGATATCTACAAGGGAGCTTATGAGGGGATGTATTGTACCCCCTGCGAGTCCTTCTGGACGGAATCCCAGCTGGTGGACGGCAAGTGCCCCGACTGTGGCAGGGAGGTGAAGCCCGCCAGGGAGGAGGCTTACTTTTTCCGTATGAGCAAATACGCGGACCGGCTGATCCGGCATATCAACGATCACCCGGAATTCATTCAGCCGGTGTCCCGCAAGAACGAGATGATGAACAACTTCCTGCTGCCGGGCCTGCAGGACCTGTGCGTGTCCCGCACCTCCTTCAAGTGGGGTATTCCGGTGGAATTTGACGAAAAACATGTGGTCTATGTGTGGCTGGATGCGCTGACCAACTATATCACCGGCATCGGCTATAACGCGGACGGAGACAGCACGGAGCAGTACAAAAAGTTCTGGCCTGCAGACCTGCATCTGATCGGTAAGGATATTATCCGCTTCCATACCATCTACTGGCCCATCTTTCTGATGGCGCTGGGAGAACCGCTGCCCAGGCGTATTTTCGGCCATCCATGGCTGATGATGAACGGGGGCAAGATGAGCAAATCCAAAGGCAATGTGATCTATGTGGACGATCTGATTGACTTTTTCGGCGTGGATGCGGTGCGGTACTATCTGATTCATGAGATGCCCTATGACAATGACGGCAACGCCACCTGGGAACTGATCGCCGAGCGGACCAACTCCGATCTGGCCAACATCCTGGGCAACCTGGTGAACCGCACCATCTCCATGAGCAACAAGTATTTTGGCGGCGTGGTGGAGGATAAGGGCGTGCAGCTGACACCGGAGGACAGCGTGATCGACGAGGATCTGAAAAAGACCGTCACCGGCGCTTACGCCAAAGTGGCGGAGAAGATGGAGTCCCTGCGGATTGCGGATGCATTGACAGAGATTTTCGGCATTTTCAAGCGCTGTAACAAATATATTGACGAGACAGAGCCCTGGGTGCTGGCCAAGGACGAGGCCAAGTCAGAGCGGCTGGCCACTGTGATGTATAATCTGGTGGAGGGCATTGCCATCGGCGCGTCTCTGTTGGAGCCCTATATGCCTGAAACAGCGGAAAAGATTGCGGCCCAGCTGAATACTTCCCTGCGGGATTTTGACTGTCTGGAGGAGTTCGGCCTGTATCCCGGCGGAAATAAGGTGACGGATAAGCCCCAGATCCTGTTTGCCCGCCTGGACATGAAGGAGGTGGAAAAGCGGGAGGAGGAACTGACCGCTGCAATGCTTGCGGCAGCAGGGAAGGAAGCGGCCGATACCGGCACCGGGGCATCAGAGGCGGAGAAGGCGTCTATTGAGGATACGGCTGGGGGCTCCGGTAAAGCGGCTGTATCCCAGGGGCAGGCCCCGATAGACATTGAGGCAAAGCCCGAGATCACCTATGATGATTTCGCCAAGCTTCAGTTTCAGGTGGGGGAGATTATCGCCTGTGAGGCGGTGCCCAAGTCCAAAAAGCTGCTGTGTTCCCAGGTAAGGATCGGCAGCCAGGTGCGTCAGATCGTATCCGGCATCAAGGCCCATTACACTCCCGAGGAGATGGTGGGTAAAAAAGTGATGGTGTTGGTGAACCTAAAGCCCGCCACATTGGCCGGCGTGGTGTCCGAGGGGATGCTGCTGTGCGCCGAGGATGCCGAGGGCAGCCTGGCCCTGATGACGGCGGAGAAGCCCATGCCCTCCGGCGCGGAGATCTGCTAGTATAACGTATTAAAAGTTCTTGTGTAGATTTTGGATATCTGTATAATGGTTATATCAACCTGTTTGGAGGACAAAACCATGGGCAGAAACAAAAAATATGGAAACATCATATTGAAAGACGGCGACCGCGAGATTCTGGAAAAAATTGCCCGATCCCAGACTGTGGAATACCGTAAGATACAGCGCGCAAAAATTATCCTGTATAGCGCAGATGGAATGTCCAACTCTGAAATCGCGCAGACAATCGGTGTCCATCCTAACACAGTGGCTAACTTCGTCAATAAATATATAGCCGCAGGCCTTGAGTATACAATGAATGATGCTGCCCGGTCTGGTAAGCCGAATTCCATAACCGATGAAGAAAAAGCCTGGATCACAAACATTGCATGCACGAAACCGAACGACCTGGGCAGGGCACAGGAACTGTGGACATACCGTACACTGCAGCAATACATCCAGTCCTGCTGTGGAGAAGCGGGATATCCTGGATTAAAGAGGATTTCCCATGCCACTGTTCGTTCTATCCTGGAAGGCAATGAAATAAAGCCCAACAAAATCAGCTATTATCTGGAACGGAAAGATCCCGAGTTTGAGAGCAAAATGCATGATGTCCTCCTTGTGTATAAGCAGATAGAGATGTGCTTTGACCAAGAGGGGAATCTTGTCATCGACATGGAGGAACCAAAGACAGTGACTGTCTCTTATGATGAGAAGCCTGGCATCCAGGCGCTTAAGAACATAGCGCCTGATCTTCCGCCGACGCAGGCGCATGGCACTGTCGGAAGAGATTACGAATATAAACGTCTGGGAACATTGTCACTGCTTGCGGGAATGGACCTGCTCACGGGGAAGATCATCCCCCTTGTAAGTGATACCCATAAAAGTTCTGATTTCATTTCATGGCTCCGGAAGCTTGATGCGAAGTATCCGGAGCATGATACGATACGGCTTGTCCTGGACAACCATTCCGCCCATACATCCAAAGAGACTCAAAGATATCTTGCAACAAGACCAGGTAGGTTCGAATTTGTATTCACACCCAAACATGGTTCATGGCTGAACCTGATTGAAAGTTTCTTTGGAAAGATGGGGAAGCAATGTCTGAAGGGAATCCGTGTTGATTCCAAAGATGAGCTGGAAGAACGGATATACCAGTATATTGCCGAAATCAATGAACATCCGGTAGTATATCATTGGACATACAAAATGGATGAGCTTGAGATATGATTTTCCACTCAAACTTTGGATACGCTATACTAGCGTATCCAAAGTTTGAGTGGAAAATCATATCT